>CAZTNL010000458.1:0-3363 GCA_964614885.1 uncultured Calditrichaceae bacterium
ATTTGCGCTCCAGATTGACCAGGACAGCGCTTCTGTCGACGTAGGCTTCGACCGAAACGTTTGTCGCGTTTCCGTTTCGCGTCGGACCTGATTTTAAAACAGCTTCGAGCGCGGCGATTTGCGTCGGGGCATCGTTTAACTGTTCGTAGATTTGATAGAGAAGCAGGTGCGCGGTCGTTTGCCGGGGCGATATTTTCAGCGCCTTTCTGGCGGAAGCGACGGCCTCGTCGAGCCGCCCTTGCCGCATATGAATTTCAGCGAGATTGTTCATGATGCCGCAAACGATGTCTCCGGGCAAGCCTCCGAGCGCAAGCGCTCTCCGCAAATGTTCTTCCGCCTCGTCGTAGTCCCTTGAGAGAATGAGATTCTGCGCCAGAGTAAAGCGGCAGTAGGCGTTGTTCGGCTCCTCTTCGATCTGTTTTCGCAGCAATCTCCTGTTGCGGGCGCTTTTGGCCTTCATCTCCTTTTCGTTTCCGGCATAGCCGCTGTGGCGCAGCAGAATGGAGGAGACTGCTTCTGTGCCACCGAGCGCCTGAAACGACGGGGAAATCTGTTCGTGAATGCGTCCGCTGAAGCGAATTCCCGGCAGGTTGCGGAAAAGTCTGTGCGCCCGGCTCAGGTGCCCCTTCCGGTTGCCGGCAGCGGGGCTATCGATGAGCACGCTGACGCACATCCTGCCGCGGCGCGCCGTCCATTTCCTGAATTCAGGTATGCTCGCACTGTCCAGCCGTTCATCGGCATCGATGTGGAAAATCCAGTCTCCCCGGGCGTGCTTCAGCCCGGCGTTGCGGGCCGCGGCAAAATCATCATTCCAGGCATAAGTGTAGATGCGCGCGTCGAACTTGCGCGCAATATCGAGAGTGCCGTCGGCGGAACCGGTATCGACGACGACGATCTCATCGACGACATCGCGCACGCTGTCCAGGCAATCCCGCAGCTTCGTTTCCTCGTCTTTGACGATCAGGCAGGCGGATACTTTTGGACGGCGGCGCTTATTCGACCGCATCGCACGCCGCCTCGCGGGACATTTCCCGAATTTTCTGCAAGACACGCATGTAGGATTGCACCGCGTGGGTGAAATCGAACCAGAGCGCCTCGTTTTCTTCGTTGACTTCGGGATTGTTGCGGGCCTGCTTGATGCCCCGGTCGAAGCAGTCGGCGGCGCGCATCCAATCGGCGGCGTCGATGGCGATATACGCCAGGTCTATCCACCCGACCCAGAAGGTGGGATGCAGATCGAGCGCCTTGCTGATCCAGTCGCTGGCGCTGGCATCGTCGCCTTGTCTCCGGGCAATTTTCCCGAGGAAATGGTAGATCTGGTAGAGGTAGGTGTCAGCCGAGCTGCCGAAAAGATTGAAAATCGGGCGTTCGGCCTGCGCTTCTCTGCGGCGCAGATAGTCTTCGAATACGCTGCGCGCATCCTCCAGGCGGTCCTGGAGAAAATAGGCCATGCCGAGGAAGAAGTACGGGTCCAAATAATTTTCGTTGATAGCGATAGCCCGCGCACAGTAGTGCTCGACCTTGTCGTACGCTTCCTTTTCTTTGTAAATCATGCCGAGATTGTTCAGCAGCATCAAATGGACGTGCTGCTTATTTGGATCCGATGCGTCGAAGAGCGGCAGGGCCTTCAGGGCGAACGATTCCGACTCGTCGTATTCGCGGTTGCCGAGATGCATCATGGAGAGGTAGAACAACGTCATCGGGTCGTCGGGGTTCCTGGAGAGTCGGTCGTACAGGATCTCGGCATTGCGCGCGCGCTTCAGTTTCATGCGCTCCGGGTCAAGATTGTAGCCGTGGTGCAGCAGGTTGATGTCGACGGCCGGCACTTCGCCACTGATTCTGAGCGTTTCGTGAATGGCATTTTCGTAGTAAAAGTCCGGGCAATTCCTGAACAGGCGCACCAAATAGTGAACCGATGGCCGGTTTTCGCCGAACACGTTCGAAACCCGATTGTGGAGCGCGACATAAGCGCCGTTGCACTCGTCCTGATGAATGAGCTCACGCACCTTGTGTTGGTCTTCCGGGAACAGTTCTTCGTCGGCATCGAGTTGAAAGATCCAGTCGCCGTGGGCCTGGTTGTTGGCGAAGTTTCTGGCGGCGGCAAAATCGTTCCGCCACTCGAAATGAAAGATCCTGGCGCCGAAGCGCTCGGCGATATCCAGCGTCTGGTCTTCGGAACCGGTGTCGACGACAACGATATCGTCGGCCACTGCGGCCAGACTCTGCAGGCATGTCCCGAGATGCTTTGCCTCATTTTTGACGATCAGACAGGCGGAAAGGGTGATGTCTTCAGGCCGGGACACCTTGTCGATTTGAGCGAGATAGTTTGCGGCCTCAGCCCTCCGGTAGTTACGTTTGACCGCCCGGCGCAAATAGGGCCTGGCCCGGTTGAAACGGCAGAGCCTCATCTGAATGAAACCGAGTTCGAATGCCGATTCAACATTATTGGGGACGAGTGCCAGCGCCTTCTCAAAACAGCGGATGGCATCGGCGTAGCGGTTGCTTATCGAGTGGACCATGCCCTCGATGTGGTGCAACTCCGCATCGTCCGGGCTGGCGTCTATCAGAGGCGCCAGCCCGGCCAGGGCTTCCTCATTCCGGCCCTGTTTGCATAGGGTGATCGCGCGATCTTTTTGCGCGCGCTGTTTCCTGCTGTGTATCGACGCCATGAGTCATGCCCGAGCGGCTTGAGAAACGAACAGGCAGCGCGAAGAGCGGGCAAGAGGAGTTTTTCCTCAAATCCTATTCACTGCCGTCCGCAGCCGGAGGCTATTCCTTCGCGAGCCGATCCAGCGCGTCCTTCACCTGCTCATTCTTCGGGTCCACTTCGATCACGCGTTCATAGATATATTTTTTCGACGCGGTGTCCCCGATTTCATCGTACAAGTCGGCCACCGAAAGCAGCGTTTCGACATCCTCGGGATTATCTTTCAGGATAGACTGGTAGGCCTGGATGCCCTTGTCGTATTTTCCCTGCTCAATGCAGAGATCCGCAAGGTTCTTATGTGCGTCCAGAAAATCGGGATCGGCCGCCACCGCGCGCTCGAAAGCGTCCAGGGCCGATTCCTTGTCGCCGAGATACGCGGAGACGATACCGAAGCTGTTGAGGATTTGGGCGCTGACCTCTTCGACACTCAGCGCCTTCTCGAAATATTCCCGGGCCGCTTCGAAGTCTTCTTTGTACTGGCAAATGATGCCGAGACCATAGAGTGCCTCCAGGTTTCCCGGGTCGTTCTTGAGAACCTCGGAATAGCTTTCGCTGGCTTTCTGAAATTCGCCCTGTTGCAACAGGATGCTGCCTTCGAGCAGTTCGACATTCTTTACGGTACTGATACCATCTGACATGGTGTTACTCCCTTAACT
>CAZTNL010000459.1:0-3357 GCA_964614885.1 uncultured Calditrichaceae bacterium
TTGATCGCGGCCACCGGATTCCAGTCGACGACCTGAACCTGCGAGGGGTCGAGGTAATCGTCCAGAAAAATCACACGCTGCCGGCTGGTTGCGGCCATGCCGTGGTCGGAGACCAGCAGGATATCGGTGCTGCTCAGAAGGTCGCGCTGCCGGAGGCCGTCCAGAAGTTTGCCGACCAGGCTGTCCAGCCGGGTAATCGCCGCGCTCACCTCCGGCGTATCCGGGTCGTGATGGTGTCCGACATCATCCAGCAAGGAAAAGTAGCAGGTGAGAAAACGTGGGCGCTGGCCGGCCGGCAAATCCAGCCAGTCGAGGAGCTGCGCGACGCGGGCTTCATTTGGTATCTTACCGTCGTAATGCGCGGAATAAGTCGGCAGTACGCCGTGAATTCGCGTCTCGGAGCCTGGCCAGAAATACGTAGCCGTTTTTACGTGCTGTTTTTCAGCGGTGACCCAAATGGGTTCGCCGCCCCACCAGGCGGGATCATGGATGGCGGTTTCATTGCCGAGGCTGAACTTTTTCTGGGTTTTCGGGTCGACCATGTTGTTGGCGACAATGCCGTGATGGTCCGGGTAAAGGCCGGTGACGATCGTGTAGTGATTCGGAAATGTCTTGGTTGGGAAACAGGGGATAAGCGATTTGGCCCGGACGCCGTGCGCAATGAGGTAGTCGATGTTCGGCGTCGTCGCTTTCTCCGGGTAGTCCCAGCGGAAGGCGTCGGCCGAGATCAGGATAACCGAAGTTGCCCGCGGAGAAACGGAACAAGCGGCGCTTGCCAGAAGCAGCGCAACCAGGCAAAATCTGAGAGATTTCAGAATTGCAGCCATAGGGTTCTCTTTCCTTTACTTGCAGCTTTCAAATGTCTGGCCTATACGTCCAGATTTCAAATACCGAGGAACACTAGTTCAGGGCCGCGCCCGGCCGTTGCAAGTTGGCCGCGCGCTGGTGACCTTGCGTAATTAACGAAAGCCAGATATGAAAAAAAAGCGATTTTTAGGCGCGGATCTCCTGTCAGTCGGCATGTTATCTTTTGTTCGTCTCAAGAACAGTAAAACGTTTTCCCGATAACGGGAAAACGGGGGAGGTTTTGTTGTCAATCTCAAGAATGACATAAAGCATAGGGGGAATAAAAACATAAGCATAGAGTCTCCCTGTCAGTGGGGAAGCCTGTTGGCATGCGGCTTGCTGACGGAGGGCGGAGACAACTAACCCGCGTCCGAACATCTGAGAGGTGGAGCACAGGATTATGGAAACCAACACGGTCAAGGCGCCGAAGAGAAAAGCCAACCACCGCCACAACGGAAAGCACGCGCATCCGCGGCCGGTTCAGCGCAAGGCTGGATTCTGGCAGTTTCCGTGGCATTACAAGCAAACCGCCACGTTTACCGGCCTGCTGCTTTTCGTCGGTTTGTTCATGGAAATCGTTACTGAAGGCCGCGGCCTGGAACCGCCGGTGTGGCCGTTCAATTTTATCATCATTGTTGTGTTTGCCGGCACGCTGGCGCTGATGGCCGCGATCGCCCACCGCAATCCGGTCATTCACTGGCTGTCCAGCATTCCCAGCGCCATTTGTGCCGTGGCGCTCATGGGGATTCTTTCGCTGGTGGCCGGCACCCTGCCGCAGGATCCGGAATACGGCGGACAAGTCATTCGCTATCTGGGCTTGAATCACCTGTTTACGAGTTGGCCCTTCACGCTGAGCATTCTTTTTGTGCTCACCAATCTTGGTATCGCGGCTCTGCGACGGCTGTATTCTTTTCATCGCGAAGATCTTCGTTTCGTACTCAATCATACGGGCCTGTGGATCGTCATCGCCGCAGGCACGATCGGTGTCGGCGACATGCAGCGTTTGAACATTTACGTCAATGAAGGCGAAAGCGCGCACAACGCGTTTACGCGCAGCCGGCAGGCAGTGAATCTGCCTTTCCAGGTGACGCTCAACGATTTCCGGATGGAGGTGTATGCGCCGAAGATGGCGTTCGTCAATCCCAACGACGGCGAACTGCTGGACGAAGGCCCAAACGGCCATGTGGAAGTTGCGAAGGGGGCTGCGCTGAAAATGGCGGGCTGGCAGGTGCAGGTTCTGGATTTTCTCCCCAACGCGAAGTTGAATGGCGACACATACGAGGCCTATTCCGAAGTCGGCGCCGCACCGGCGGCATTGGTGCGGACGACCAACATTTACACGAAAGACAGCAGCACCGGCTGGATTAGCTGTGGCAGCAATTTTGCGAAACCGCGCTACATGCAAGTCGGCCACGCCGTGCTGGCGATGACGAAACCCCGTCCGAAGAAATTCCAGTCGGCCGTCACGCTGAATGAGAGCGGCAAAACCCGCGACGAACTCCTGGAAGTCAACAAGCCGATTTCGATCGCCGGCTGGCGGCTCTACCAGCTTTCCTACGATGACCGTTACGGGCAGTGGTCCAAACTCAGCGTCATCGAAGCGATTCGCGACCCGTGGCTGCCGGTGGTCTATTTCGGCATCGGCTTGCTGCTGCTGGGAACGCTGCAAATATTGTGGTCCGGAACGAAGGTTAAAGGAGTGAAGGCATGATGACCTGGAACATCTTCCCATATATTGTCGGCGGCAGCATCGGCCTGTGGTCGGCCGGCATCGGTTTCAGTCTGTTTTCGACGAAAAACAAGATCGCGTCGTATCTGAGCAAGGCAGCTTACTTCGCCGGCAGCCTGGTGATTGTCGCTTTCGTGGTCATGCTCTGGAATACGCTTGACCTGCCGCCGCTGCGAACGCTGGGCGAAACCCGCCTCTGGTACGCCACCCTTCTGCCGGTTGTCGGCTTCGCGGTTCACTACCGCTGGGGAATCAAGTGGCTCAGCGTTTACTGCATCGGGCTGGCGAGTCTCTTCCTGTTCATTAATCTTATGAATCCGGAAACGTACGACAAGACGCTTATGCCGGCGTTGCAAAGCATCTGGTTCGTGCCGCACGTGATCGTCTACATGGTCAGCTACGCCTTGCTGGCGGCTTCCTCGGCGGTTGGCTTTCATGGTGTTTACCTGACGTACAAACAGAGACCGCTGGATGCCACCCTGAACCTGGCGGATCAACTCGTCAACCTCGGCTACGGCTTCCTGACGCTCGGTCTGGTGTTCGGCGCGCTCTGGGCCAAGGAAGCGTGGGGCCACTACTGGACCTGGGATCCGAAAGAAACCTGGGCGTTTCTCACCTGGGTGGCTTATCTGGTTTACCTGCACATCCGCCACTACCACAAATACTCCAAACGCCTGGCGCTGAAGTATCTGGCGCTCTCATTTGTCGTGCTGCTGGTTTGCTGGTTTGGGGTGAATTACCTGCCCTCCGCCACTTACAGCGTACACACTTACACGAACTGA
>CAZTNL010000460.1:0-3355 GCA_964614885.1 uncultured Calditrichaceae bacterium
AGCACCGAGTATGCGCATCTGGTGCTTCCGGACTCACATTTTCTCGAAGGCTGGCAGGAAGACTTCGGCGCGCCTCACGTGCCGTTTGACTATTTTGGCGTTGGCAAGCCCGTCGTAACCTCGATAGCCGATACGCGTCAAACCGGAGACATCGTCTTGTCTCTGGCGCATACTCTGGGAGGCGACGTGGCCGCGTCTCTGCCGTTTGCGAGCTACTCAGATACGATTAAGAGCGCGGCGAGAAATATCTATGAATCGGGCCGCGGCGTTGTGATTCAAGATGAATTCGACCAGAACTGGGTCGAATATCTCGAGACACGGGGCTGGCGTTACCCGCGCAACAAGAGCTTCGATGAATTCTGGCGGCGCCTCTTGAGCGAGGGCGGCTGGGTAGACCCCGTGCCCCCGCGTGTGCGTAAGCGGCATTCCTTTAACACACCGTCCGGCAAGTTCGAGTTTTACTCGCTGGGGATGCAAAAACAGCTGTCCGAATTCGCGACCACCGAGGCCAGGGCCAGGCACACATCTGTCGAATTTGCGCTCGGCGGCACGGTTAAGGCGATGGGAATTTCAGCGCGCGGCGATGTGCTCTATCTGCCGCATTTTGAGCCGCCGCGTTTTGTTGGCGACGAAACCGACTATCCGTTTCACCTGATTCCTTTTGGGATCGACGTGATCGGCGATGGGCAGGGCGCGAATGCGCCAATGCTGATGGAAATGGTGGGCTTTCGGCAATACGTTCGCTGGAACTCGTGGGTGGAAATCAATCCCGAGTCGGCCCGGGAAATCGGCGTAAACGACGGCGACTGGGTCTGGGTGGAGTCGGTGAACGACCGCCTTCGCTGCCGGGCTCGCGTGTTTGCCGGGGTGCAGCCAAATATGATCAACCTACCGGTAGGACTGGGTCATACCGCGATGGGTCGCAACGCAAAGAACCGCGGAGTGAACCCCGCCACGGTGACGATCAACGACTTCGATCCTTTGAGCGGCGTGTCCTCGCAATTTGGAACCCGTGTAAAGGTCTACAAGAGGCAAAGTTCCTGACGGATGTTTTCCGGGACTCGTCGGAAGACCGTTCCCGGACGCGACGCGCGGCGCGGCTTATGTAAATTGAATGTGACCTGATTGAGTGCGCAATCAGGGATGGCAGAGAAGGAGAATGATATGCCTCGTTGGGGAATGGTAATAGATTTGGATAAATGCACGGGGTGTGGGGCCTGCGTGACGGCCTGTAAGCAGGAAAATAATATTCCACAGGTCAGTCCGGAGCAGGCAGAGGAAGGCCGTGCGATGTCGTGGATGGATATCGTTGTCGAGGTCGAGGGCGAGTTTCCGGACGTGAAGGTAAAGTACATGCCCCGGCCCTGCATGCACTGCGACAAGCCGCCTTGCACCAAAGTGTGTCCTGTGCACGCGACCTACCTGAGTGAGGATGGCGTCGTCGCTCAAATTTATCCGCGCTGCATCGGCTGTCGTTACTGTATGGCTGCTTGTCCCTACACCGTCAAGTATTTCAACTGGTACGAGCCGGAATGGCCGGAAGGCATGGAGAAGGCGCACAATCCGGACGTATCTCTGCGCCCTAGCGGGGTTGTGGAA
The DNA here is from genome assembly GCA_964614885.1 of uncultured Calditrichaceae bacterium. GTDB lineage: Bacteria > Zhuqueibacterota > Zhuqueibacteria > Oceanimicrobiales > Oceanimicrobiaceae > JAJDAG01. The sequence goes on from CAZTNL010000460.1 coordinate 1,600, forward strand.
AAGTGTACCTTTTGCAGTCACCGCATCCAGAAGGGGTCGGAGCAGGCGGCTGCCGAGGGCCGGGACCTGCTGGACTCCGATGTCGTGCCTGCCTGCGGCGAGAGCTGCCCCGCGGACGCCATTTATTTTGGCGACTTTGACAATCCGAATTCGCTGGTTGCGGAATTGGCGAAGAATGAACGAGCCTTCCGCTTGCAGGAAGACCTTGGAACAGAACCGAAGGTTTACTACTTATCAGAGGAAGAGCGCCATGTCTAAGAGTTACGAGGAAGATGCCGCCCTTTTTCATCCCATTGAGAACACAGGTCGTGGATTCTATGTGATGGTGGCGGTATTGCTAAGTATCATTGCCGTCGCGGTGTTTATGTACATTCGCCAGGTTTACTACGGCCTCGGCGTCACTGGGATGAACCAGCCGGTCTCGTGGGGATTTTACATTGTCAACTTCGTGTTCTTTATCGGTATTAGCCATGCGGGAACCCTGATTTCCGCTATTTTGCGGCTGTCCAAGGCCGAGTGGCGCCGGCCGATTACGCGCATGGCCGAAGTCATCACGGCTATCGTTCTGGCTATTGGCGGGTTGCATCCGATCCTCGATCTCGGGCGTCCTGATCGTATCTTGAATATATTCACTTCGGGCAGGCTGCAATCGCCGTTGCTTTGGGACGTCACGTCGATTACGGCCTATTTTACAGCCAGCACCATCTACCTTTACGTCCCAATGATACCAGACATGGCGATCCTGCGCGACCGGGGCACGCGGCCGCACTGGCTTTACAAGTTCATGTCGTGGGGCTGGCAGGGCACTGAGCGCCAACATCAGATTCTCGAGCGCGCGATTTCCATTTTGATGGTAATGGTCATCCCGATCGCTATCTCAGTGCACACTGTTATCTCCTACATCTTTTCAATGACGCTGCAGCCGGGATGGCACAGCACCATCTTCGGGCCGTATTTTGTCGTCGGCGCCATTCTTTCAGGAATCGCCGCGCTGCAACTTGTAATGCTTGCGTTCCGTAAGATTTTCAAGTTAGAGGCTTATCTGAAGGAAGTGCATTTTGTTTATCTAAGCCGGTTGTTGCTTATCATGTCCCTGCTATGGTTCTACTTCACTTTCTCGGAGTATCTCACCGGTTACTTTGGGGCGGAACCCAACGAGATGAAAGTGTTCTTTTTCAAATTCACCGGACAATACGCCTTGTTCTTCTGGGGGATGGTTGCCTGCAATTTCGTGATTCCGGTTATTTTCCTCGGATTCAAGAAACTGCGCACTACTACGGGCATCGTCATCGCGTCCACTGCCGTCGTCATTGGCATGTGGCTCGAACGTTTGAACATTGTCGTGCCGTCGCTGGCAAATCCACGTCTTCCCATCAACACCGGCTTTTACATACCGAGTTTTACCGAGTGGAGTTTGTTCTTTGGCGGCGTGGCTGCGTTTTTGCTTGGTTTTATCCTCTTCGCCAAGTTCTTTCCGCTCATCTCCATTTGGGAAATTCGTGAAGGAAGGGAAACTTCCGTGGAAGAGGTCAGTGACCGGATCAGGTCGTATTTGCCGGAAACCACAAGTAAATAGGGATTGAAATGGCCAGAAAGATTTCAAATAAGCGTAAGAATGATCTGATATTTACGGCGCAGGTCATCTCGATGTCTCTGATATGGTTGTTTGTGATTTCAATCAGTATCTGGATTTTCCATCTTCTCATTTTTCGTTCCAAACTCCTGAATCGTGCTCTCCCCCAGACCGATGGTCTTG
>CAZTNL010000461.1:0-3353 GCA_964614885.1 uncultured Calditrichaceae bacterium
GTCGACAAAATCGTTCCGGCAGCCGACCCGGTCAGCCGGCAGTTCGACATCCAAGTCGTGCTCGATAATCCGGGCGGAAAGATTCGCTCCGGCATGTTCGCCCGCGTTCTCACCGGCGGCGTCGAAGAGAGCGGCTTGCTCGTTCCCGCGACCGCGGTTTTTCGCCGCGGGCAGCTGCAGGGCGTGTTCGTCATCGACAGCACGGGCGCGGCGCGGCTGCGCTGGGTGCGCGCCGGCGGGCGGCAGAACGGCTGGGTCAACGTGCTTTCGGGGCTGAACCCGGGCGAGCAGGTGGTTACCGAAGGCGCCGGCCGGATTGTGGACGGACAACCGGTGGAGGTGAATTAGATGAAATTCGGAATAGCGGGCCGTGTGGCCCACGCCTTTATCGATTCGCGCCTGACGCCGCTGCTGATGCTGACCGCTTTGCTGATCGGCACGTACGCGACGTTCCTGACCCCGCGCGAGGAGGAACCGCAGATCGTGGTGCCCCTGGTGGACATTTTCGTGCCGTACGCCGGCGGCAGCGCCCGCGAAGTGGAGCAGCGTGTCACCAGGCCGCTGGAACGAATCGTCAACGAGATTCCGGGCGTCGAGTATGTGTACTCGACTTCCATGCCCGATTTCGCCGTGCTGACCGTGCGCTATTTTGTCGGCGAAAACGCCGAGGACAGCATGGTCAAGCTCTGGGCGGTTCTGATGAAAAACATGGACCAGATGCCCGGTCCGAACATCTTCCCGCTGATCAAAGCCAAGTCGATCGACGACGTGCCGATCATGTCGCTGACCTTGTGGAGCGAGCGCTACGACGGCTACATGCTGCGTCGCATCGGCGCGGAGCTGGCCAGCGAGCTGAAAAAAGTTCATGATGTTTCCGAAGTCACCCTGACCGGCGGATTGCGGCGCAAGGTGCGCGTCATTCTCGACCAGAACCGGATGCGCGCCTACAACGTCGACCCGCTGCAGATAGCGCAGGTCATTCAGTCGGCGAACCAGAATCTGACCGTGGGCAATTTCCAGGCGCGGAATCAGGATTTCATCGTCAAGACCGGCGCGTTTCTGACGACGGCCGCGGATGTTGCTAATCTGGTGGTCGGGGTCTCCGGCGGCAATCCGGTTTACCTGCGAAACGTTGCCGATGTCCAGGACGGTCCGGAGGAAGTGCCGGGCTATGTCTTTTTCGGCAAAGGCGCGGCCGCGGAGCCGGCGCTCTCCGGCAACAACTACGCTGGCGGTGAATACCCGGCCGTGACGATTGCTCTCGCCAAGCGCAAAGGCGCCGACGCCATGCGGGTCGCGGAGCGTGTTACCGGAAAAGTCAAAGCGTTCACCGGTAAGCTGATTCCGGCGGACGTGCAGGTTGTCGAGACCCGCAATTACGGCGAAACGGCCTCGGAGAAAGTGAACACGCTGCTCGAGCACCTGATCGGTGCCATTCTGGCGGTCACGATCGTCGTCGGACTGTTTCTGGGTTGGCGTGGCGGCCTGGTGGTCTTTGCATCCGTGCCGATCACGTTCGCCCTGACCCTCTTCGTCTACTATCTGTTCGGCTACACGCTCAACCGCGTGACCCTGTTTGCGCTCATTTTCGTGACCGGCATCGTAGTCGACGATTCGATTATCATCGCCGAGAACGTGCACCGCCATTTTTCCATGCACCGGCTGCCGCCGCTGCAGGCCGCGGTCGGCGCCATCAACGAGGTCGGCAACCCGACCATTCTCGCCACCTTCACCGTGATTGCCTCAGTGCTGCCGATGGCGTTTGTCTCCGGCCTGATGGGGCCGTACATGAGTCCGATGCCGATCGGCGCTTCGGTGGCCATGCTCTTTTCCCTTCTAGTAGCCCTGATAGCCACGCCCTGGCTTTCCTACCGCTTGCTCAAAGGCGGTCACGGCGATGACGAAGCCGAGTACGTCCTCGAAAATACGCTGACCTACAAATTCTACCAGAAAACTCTGACGCCGCTCATCGAAAACCGCAAGCGCGCCTGGATTGCCATCGGTGGCGCCGCCGGTCTGTTGCTCATCGCCGTCAGCATGTTGTTCTTCAAGCTGGTTGAAGTCAAGATGCTGCCATTTGATAACAAGAGCGAGTTTCAGGTGATCGTCGACATGCCGGAGGGCACAACGCTGGAACAGACCGCCGCGGTGACCAAGGAGATTGCCGCTTTTCTGCGAACCGAGCCCGTGGTGGAAAACTACCAGTATTATGTAGGCGCGCACTCGCCGATCAATTTCAACGGTCTGGTACGGCATTATTACCTGCGCCGCAACGCCAACATGGCCGACATCCAGGTGAATCTGGTGGAGAAGGGCCGCCGCGACGAACAGAGTCACGACATCGCCCGGCGGCTGCGTCCGGCGGTTCAGGAAATCGCGAAACGGCATGGCGCGCGCGTCAAGATTGCCGAGGTGCCGCCGGGCCCGCCTGTGCTCTCCACTCTCGTGGCGGAAATCTACGGACCTGACTATGAGCAGCAAGTCGAAGTGGCCAGAAAAATCCGGAAAATTTTCGACGAGACGCCGGGTGTCGTAGATACCGACTGGCTGGTTGAAGATGACCAGGTGGTTTACACGATGGTTGTCGACAGGGAGAAGGCGGCGCTTACGGGTGTGAATGTGCAGCAGGTGGCGCAAACGCTGCGGATGGCTCTGCACGGTTCGGATGTGGGGCTCCTGCACGATGAAAACGAAGCCGAGCCGGTCGCCATCGAAGTTCGTCTGGATCAGAAGCGCCGCTCCACCGTACGCGACCTCGGGAACATATCGGTGCGGTCGCGTTCCGGCCGGCTTATTCCGATCGCCGACCTGGTGAAAACTGAGAAGCGCATTCAGGACAAGAGCATCTATCGCAAGAACCTGAAGCGCGTCGTTTATGTGACCGGCGATGTCGCCGGAAAAGTCGAGAGTCCGGTTTATGTGATGCTTGACATGGATAGCAAGATCGAGGCGCTCGACCTGCCGGGTGGGGTGAAGATCACGCCGGCGTACACCAAAGCGCCGTTTCTCGAGGAGACAGTCAGTATGAAGTGGGATGGCGAGTGGCAGATCACCTACGAGGTTTTTCGCGACCTGGGCGCGGCCTTTGGCGTCGTGCTGATCATCATCTATTTGCTCATTATCGGCTGGTTTCAGTCGTTTAAAGTGCCGCTGGTCATGATGGTCGCGATTCCGCTCAGCCTGGTCGGCATCATTCCCGGCCACTGGCTGCACCACGCCTTTTTCACCGCCACCTCGATGATCGGCATGATCGCGCTCGCGGGCATCATGGTGCGCAACTCGGTCTTGATCATCGATTTCGTTCAGCTTCGTCTGGACGACGGCGTGCCGCTGAAGCAGGCGGTCATCGAGTC
>CAZTNL010000462.1:0-3347 GCA_964614885.1 uncultured Calditrichaceae bacterium
CCGTAGTGCCTTCATCCCGATATCTTTGCGGTAGTAAGCCCGGTCGAAAGTAAGTTTGCCCACGGCCCGGTAGGCGTGCTCCCTGGCCGTGTAGAAATCGGAAGCGCAGGCCGTCACTCCCAGAACGCGCCCGCCGGACGTCACGACCGTGCCGTCCTCGGACCGCTTTGTCCCGGCGTGAAACACGGTCACCTCCGCGCCCAACGGCTTTCCGAGACCGATGATTTCTTTGCCGCTATCGTACTTGCCGGGATAGCCGCCAGCGGCGATGACAACGCACAGAGCCCAGCAATTGCGCACAGCCACTTCGGGCGAAACCGGCTCGCCAGAGGCAACCCGGAGGGCCAATTCCAGAAGATCGTCGTCGAGAAGCGGCAGCACAACCTGCGTTTCCGGGTCACCGAAACGGCAGTTGTATTCCACCACTTTGGGGCCATCCCCGGTGATCATCAGGCCGGCATACAGCACGCCGCGGTAAGGCCTGCCCTCGAGCGCCATCGCCTGCACCGTCGGTTGCATGATCTCTTCGTGGACGCGTTGCATCATTTCTGCGGTCATGACCGGAGCGGGGGCATACGCGCCCATGCCGCCGGTGTTCGGTCCTTCGTCGCCGTCGAATACGGCTTTATGGTCCTGCGCCGGAGCCAGGTAGGCGAGGTGCTCCCCGTCGGTGATCGCCAGAACCGAAGCCTCCTCGCCCTGCATAAACTCTTCGATAATAACGCGCTTGCCGGCCACTCCAAACCTGCGCTCGACCATAATCTTATCCAGGTCGGACAGGGCCTGCTCCAGGGACGGACAGATAAACGTGCCTTTGCCCGCAGCCAGGCCATCCGCCTTCACCACAAGCGGATAGCGCGCTCCGGAGAGGAAATCTCTGGCAGCTTCATACCTTGTGAACGCTTCTCCGGCCGCAGTCGGAATTTGGTACTTGCTCATCAGCTTCTTGCTGAACGCCTTGCTGCCTTCCAGCTCAGCGGCCCGCGCGCTCGGGCCGAATATCTTCAAGCCCGACGCCTCGAACTCATCGACGATACCGGCGACGAGCGCATCCTCCGGCCCGACAACGGTCAGGTCAATATGGTTATCGACGGCAAATCGCAGAAGCGCCCGAACGTCGGTTTGCGCAATAGCGACACACTCGGCCAGCTCGCGGATTCCAGCGTTGCCAGGGGCGCAGAAAATTTTCCCGGCGCGCGGGCTTTGGGCCAGCTTCCATACCAAAGCATGTTCGCGGCCGCCGCCGCCGACTACCAGAATATTCAGCTTTTGCATGTTTCCAGCTTCCGGTCCTGCATGGTTGATAATCTCAAACTCTCAGCTCCAGGCAAACTTCTTTTTGCCGGTCAGGCAGTCGATTTCGTCGCGCAACTCGGCGGCCCTTTCAAAATCAAGTTTGCGCGCAGCTTCCAGCATTTCCCGTTCAAGGCGGTCGAGAACCTCCTCCTTTTCCAGGGGCGAGAGCCCCTTCCAATCCTCTTCCTGCACACCCGCTTTAGACGGCTTGCCCCAGCGGGCCGCTTTCGAGTCGGCAACCCGGGTCGAGCTCATCACCTGTTCGTACGACTTTTGAATCGACTGCGGTTTGATGCCGTGGGCTTCGTTGTATTCGTTTTGAATTTCACGCCGCCGGTTGGTTTCATCGATGGCACCCTGCATCGAGTCGGTGAACCGGTCGGCATAGAAGATTACTTTACCAGCCACGTGACGCGCTGCGCGCCCGGCGATTTGCATCAGCGACCGCTTCGAGCGCAGGAAGCCCTCCTTGTCGGCATCGAGAACCGCGACCAGCGACACTTCCGGCAGATCCAGCCCTTCGCGCAGCAGATTGACACCGACAAGAACGTCAAATTCGGCCAAACGCAGATCCCGCAGAATTTCCACGCGTTTCAGCGTATCGATTTCCGAATGCAGGTAGCGCACGCGGACATCCATTCCGGCGAGATAGTCGCTCAGGTCTTCGGCCATGCGCTTGGTCAGTGTCGTGACCAAAACGCGTTCCTGCCGGCCGACGCACAGCCGGATTTCCGCCAGCAGATCGTCGATTTGCTGTTTGACCGGGCGGACGGAGATCTTCGGGTCCATGAGACCTGTCGGCCTAATAATCTGCTCGACCACCACGCCCTGCGACTTTTCGAGCTCGAAGTCGGCGGGGGTAGCGGACACGAAGATCATCTGATTCATCATCCCCATGAATTCATCGAAGGTCAGCGGCCGGTTGTCGAGGGCTGATGGAAGGCGGAAACCGTGCTCGACAAGCGTCTCCTTGCGCGACCGGTCGCCGTGGTACATGCCGTTTATCTGCGGCACGGTCGCGTGCGATTCGTCGATGATCGTGAGAAAATTCTCCGGGAAATAGTCGATGAGGGTAAACGGCTTCTCCCCCTCGGCGCGACCTGAAAGATGGCGTGAATAGTTTTCGACACCGCTGCAGTAGCCAAGCTCCTGCATCATTTCCAGGTCGTACCGGGTCCGCATCTCCAGACGCTGGGCCTCCAGGAGCTTGTTTTCACTTCGAAAAACTTCGAGACGGTTGTTCAACTCTTCCCGAATGGCTGTGACGGCGCGTTTGAGTTTATGTTCGGGGGTAACGAAGTGTTTTGCCGGATAGATGGCCACGGCTTCCGGCGCCGAAAGGATTTGACCCGTGATCGTATCGACCACCCGAATCTCCTCGATTTCATCACCGAACATTTCAATCCGGAATGCCACCTCTTCGTAGGCTGGAAAAATCTCGACGACATCGCCCCGGACACGAAACGTGCCGCGAATAAACTCGAAGTCGTTGCGGGTATAGTGACTGTCCACCAGCTCCCCCAGCATGCGGTTCCGGTCTATAATCTGTCCCTTTTTCAGGCTGATGAGCTCATGCCGGTAGTCTTCCGGGTCACCCAGGCCGTATATGCACGACACCGATGCGATGATGATCACATCCTCCCGCGAAAGGGCCGAGCTGGTGGCCTTCAGTCGCAGCCGGTCGATTTCATCATTGACCGAAGTGTCCTTTTCGATATAGGTGTCGGTGGTTGGAACGTAGGCTTCCGGTTGGTAGTAGTCGTAGTAACTTATGAAGTACTCGACGGCGTTCTCGGGAAAAAAACTCTTGAACTCACCATAAAGCTGGGCGGCAAGCGTCTTATTGTGGGAAATGATGAGGGCCGGCCGGCCGACGTTGGCGATCACGTTTGCCATAGTGAACGTCTTGCCGCTGCCGGTCACGCCGAGCAGGGTCTGGTACTTGTCGCCGCGAAGGATCGCTTCTGACAGCTCGGCAATGGCGCGTGGCTGGTCGCCAGTCGGTTTGAAGTCAGCTACTAATTTGAATTGCGCCATACTTAACCTGATTA
>CAZTNL010000463.1:0-3338 GCA_964614885.1 uncultured Calditrichaceae bacterium
TTTGCAACCATCATGAGGGAAAAGGGATATTATGGACACCATTGCTACCACCATGCGAGCCAACACCGACACAGGCTTGTCAAAGCTTGTAAGCAGCATTTGCCAGGGAGGCAGCCACTCTGCAGAGTTGACCCAATTCGTCAATCTCGTTCAAAAGATCTCTCTGAGTTACCTCAAGTATCAAGAGGTGATCGGTAAACATATTCGCTGGGAGCGAAACAAGAACTCCGGCGAACTCGAGGACCTGGCGCTGGATTGCGTGGCCGGTTTGTTCATGCGTAATGACGAGGGGCAATTTGTCCAATTCAGGAAGTATTTCCTGGAGAACAACCCGAATCTCGAAGAGATGGAAGATGTAGAGGTGCTGGTGCTGCTTCGCCGTCTCGTTATCAAAAAGACGAAGCAGGAGCTTTCGCGGATTTTCAAAGAACGCGATCCGGAAGGAGCCAAGATTGTTCGCAACATCAAGGTTGCGATCAAGAGCTCATCGGATTTTGAGTCGTTCCGGGAAATGGGGCGCGAATACATCTACACGACCGCAGCCATCAACGGCGGCTCCCGCCAGCCTGCGGAAAGCAGCGCCGGAAACGACGATGCTTTCGGCAAAGCGAATGACAATGGCGCAAGCAATGGGCACGCGGCCAATCCCCCCGCCGGTCTCACCAACGGCGCGCTCAAGGCTTATCTCAGAAAAACACAACCGTCCATTCCCGAAAAATCGCTGCGCGGCGAGTACCTGAATCTCTACTCCCCCAAGGATCCGGTTTCAGCCGGCATCCGGAAAATGTTGACCGTCGTGCGGGAAGACGAACGCTACCAGAATTTTCTCCCGCTTGATATGATCGCCCGGATCATGCGCAACACCAATCTGGAGATGGCCAGAGACCGGCTCACCTCGCAGATTACCAGCTCATCACCGCTGGACGATTTGAAGCTCAAGGAAATCGAGAAACGAAAAGTTGTCGTCTTGGAGCGCATTCAAAGAAAAATTCAAAATCAATATGTCGACTCGGGCAAGATTTCGCAGGAAAAGGGCGATATCTACTACCGGGCCCTGTGCGAGATCCTGGACGATATCAGCCAGGGCAAGAAATACGACTCCTATTTCAAGCACCTGCGGCGATACATGCCGAGGCTGAGTCAGAAGGCCTACCGCAGCCAGGAACGGACGATTTTTGAGTATCTGGGCAAGCTCATCAAGAAATGGTTCCGGGAGTCTCTGGTCGAGCTACTATAAATTTTTCCGAAGATCGCGAAAGATGCAAGTATATTGTAATTCGAAGACCTGCAGAAGGAAACAATAGGTCGCTCGTTTGACAATAAAGACTAACCTGAGGCCGGGTGACAGACTTGCACTATCGTACAAACTGGAGTTGTCTTCGGGATGAGGAGATCGAGATCTATCTTTTGCAGCGGGAAGCGTTGAGCAAACGCGCCGAGCTGCGGGTCTCTGCCCATCTACGAAGGTGCTGTGAGTGTTTCGAGCGTTACTATGAGCTTCGCCTGTTTCATCAAATTCTGAGTTCAGAACTGAGCAAACCTATTTCGCAGAAAGTATTTCGACTGGCACAAGGACTGCAAACTCAAGATTTATAATGCAAACGTAATCCGGAATACAACAGAAGAGTCCCTTTCCCGAAAGGCCAGTGCCGCGTTTTGAACACTGGCCTTTCGCTTTTTGTTGAATTGAATTAACTTGACATCTGGTGACGATTTAACTATATTCAACATATTTAGAACTTTAGAGCACGTGTTTTTGGCCGGTTTGAAGGCATCGGGGAGCCCGGCCTTGTTTTCAGTTCATAGGTTGTATGTAAATGGATAACCCGAGAATTCTGGTCATAGATGGCGACCCTAAGAATCTGCAGATACTCCAGGAGAGCCTCGAGGCGGCCAACTTCCGTGTTGTGACGGCCGGAACCGGCGAAGACGGCTGGAAACTGGTTCAGTCACAGAACCCGGATATCATTGTTTCTGAAGTTGATACGCCGGGCATCGATGGGTTTCAGCTTCTGGAAAGACTGCACGACGACCCCGCGCACGCATCCATCCCACTGGTCTTTCTTACCAACCGCAGCAATCTCGAAGACCGGATCAAGAGTTTGAGAACCGGCGTAAAGGACTACATGATCAAGCCTCTGCACGTCAAAGAGGTGATCGCACGTCTCGAAATGATATTGCGGCGGATGGAACGCATGCGTCAGAATGAGCCGGAAACCGCCAGAAAAATCGTTGGCCGGCTCGAAGAGCAGAACGTCGAGCAGCTCGTGGAAAACTACGGCGCTGAAAAGCGGACGGGCGTACTTTCGGTGTATGACAGCCTCGAACGCAACGGGGAGATCTATTTCCGCAGCGGCGCGGTTGTCAACGCGCGCCTTGGAAACTACCGCGCCGAAAAAGCCGTGTACCAAATGCTGCCGTGGGATCACGGGCACTACATCATGACGTTGAGGGACATCAACGTCGCCGATGAGATTACGGTGAGCAATCTCGGGTTGCTCCTGCAGGGCTTCAAGCGCATGCAGGAGCGGGAGCAGATGTTCAAACATCTGCCGGGCCCCGATGCCGTCTTGGTCAAGACAAGTCTTTTTAAAAAAATTCTGGAACGCAAGAGCGTTGCTGCCGATGTTGCCGAATTCGTACAAATGTTCGACGGTAAGCGCTCGATTTCGGAAATTCTGGCTGCTGCGCCGTCCGGAGACGACCTCAAGACGCTGAAACGTATCGTTCGCCTGTATGAGCAGGGGTTCGTCATGACGGTCGACGGCCGTACTTCTCCGGTGGCGGCTTCTCCGCCTCCCCCGGCTCGCGCCACAGACGTTTTCACGCGGCAGCGGCCCCCGATTGAAGTCACCAAACCGGGCAACCGCCGGGTACCAGCGCCTTCGCCTTCCGCGAGAAAGGAAATGCCCGTGGCCGCGCCGCCGCCGACAAGCCGGCCCGCGATCCCGGAGAGCAGGCCGGTCGCGCCCGAACCAGCGCCGGCACCTCTTGCCGTTCGGAATGCGCCCGCCTATCAGGAAGCTGAGCCGCGGGTCGCGCTACCGCCGGCAACCGCGAACATGGGGCAGGAGTCCGGGCAACCCGGCACCAATGGAAAGACCCCGGCGCCGCCTGAACCGCTCAGGGAGCCGGTCTCGGAGAGCTTGACGGCCGCATGCGCGGCGCTTTTTACCGGCCGGGCGACCGACAAAGGTCACTTTGTCGTTTTGAGCAGCAGTGAAGCGATTCGCCAGCAACTTGTTTCCATGCTCACTCAGGGGAAATTCGGCACGCGAAGCCTCGGTGGCAGCGCAATGGAAATCGGCAGCATCGTGCTGCCTGGTCCGAAGGCCCTG
>CAZTNL010000464.1:0-3325 GCA_964614885.1 uncultured Calditrichaceae bacterium
GACGGCCAGGTCCGCGATCAGGTTGACCGCGAAAGTGATGGAAAACAGGAGAATCCCGATAATGAAAAGCACCTCATAATGGTCTGAGTGTACCGGCGCCTCACCGAGTTCCGCGGCAATGGTCGCTGTGAGCGTTCGAACCGAATCGAGCACGCTGTGGGGAATCTGGACGGCATGACCGGTCGCCATCAGAACGGCCATGGTTTCGCCGACTGCCCGGGCGACGCCGAGGAGCACCGCCGCCAGCAGGCCATTCTTCGCTGCCGGCAGCAACACCTTATAGGCGACCTGCCATTTGGTAGCTCCCAACGCTTCAGCCGCTTCGCGGTAAGAATCCGGAACCGCCTTCAACGCATCCTCGCCGATCGAAACGATGATCGGGATGCTCATCAGCGCGAGAATGACACCTCCATTCAACACATTGAGTCCAACCGAAGCATGAAACACTTTAATGATCACCGCATTCATGACACTGAGGCCGATGAAACCCCAGACGACGGATGGAATGGCGGCAAGCAGCTCGATGACGATCTTGAAGGTTTCTCTGGTCTTATGGCCACAGAACTCTGAAACGAAAAACGCCACGCCGAGGCCAAATGGCACGGCTAAAGCCATGGCGAGGGCGGTGACGCTGAAGGTGCCGGTCATAAGAGCGAGAACACCGTAGCGCTTGTGGCTTACCGAAGTCGGATACCATTCCGGGCTGGTCAGGAACTGTTTGATGTTCAACCCGTGAAACAGGAAATCATACCCCTCGCGGAAAACGAAGAAAAAGATGCCGAATACGAACAGAATAGCACTGATCCCGCACAGCCGGATCAACCCCTCGGCCAGAAATTCGGAAAGAGCCGCCAGACGCTGTCGCATGTTTCGCTGGTCTTACTCGGACTTGCTGGAAAGCGACTGTCCCAGGTGCCGTTGATCCTGCGGCAGGGGCACGTATCCGCTTTTCGCAACTATCTCCTGGCCTGCATCCGATAGAATCCATTCCAGGTACTTTTTGCCATGCGCGTCGGGCTCCCCAAGAAAATACATGTAGAGCGGCCGCGCGATCGGATAGTCGCCGCTGAGCGCGGTCTCAACGCCCGGGGCAAAATATGGCGCCCCTTCGGTCTTGGCAATCTTCAACATCTTTACGTGATCGGTGGCGTAACCGAGGCCGCTGTAACCGATGGCGCAAGGCGTGCTCGCAACCAGTTCGACGACATCCTTGGATCCGTGCATATCGCGGGAGCCCAGCTTGAAGTCGCGATTTTTCCCAAGAAGCGCCTCACGAAAGTAGAAGAATGTGCCCGAGTTCGACTGCCGGCTGACCCGGATGATCTCGTCGCTCTTGCAGGCGCTGTTTTGCACTCCCAGCTGCGACCACTTCGTCGTCTTACCGCCCTCGCCGTAGATTTCGGCCAACTGCGAAAGCGTCGCCTCCTTCAGCGGATTCTTAGGATGGATATACACAGCAAGCGCGTCGTAGCCAACAACAAACTCGCGCGGTTCTTTGCCGGTGTTCTGTCTTGCGCTCTCGAACTCTTCCGGCTTCAGTTTGCGACTGCAGTTGGCAATGTCCACGGTGCCATTAATCAATGCGGCAATGCCGGTTCCCGACCCGCCACCAGAGACTTCAACCGATAGTCCGGAATCGATCTTGGCGTATTCCTCGGCCCAGGCCTGAGCCAAATTGACCATCGTGTCGGATCCGGAGTTTTGCAGGACCTCCTTATTGCCACCGGCCTTGCCGGACTGCCCTCTTCCGCCGCAGCCAAGCTGCAGAATCAACATAGCTGCCAGTGCGCTTGCAGCAGCCAACCTGGTAAATTTCATCGTTTTCATCGCAATCCCTCCTCAAGGATTATTCACCGAAGCAGTCACCGCGCGGAATACGCGGCAGTGAGCGTCCCCGAACGCTGCAAGGGCGCTTTTTCGCCCGTATCAGTCCGGTTCGTTGCCGATAATGGCCTCCGCCAGTTCACGAATATGTTTGTCAAAATACTGAAAGGCTTTCTCGTAAGCCGACTCGATCTCCTCGTCAGAACCTTTTGCCGTTGACGGGTCGTCCAGCTCCCATGGGATGGCCACGGTTTTGGTCGGCGGCGGCGGAAACGCCTCTTCCGCCTCCTCGCACAGAGCGACGATGACCTGGTAATGCTCGATATTGGGAATCTGCGACAGGTGCTTGGATGCCTGTCCCGAAATATCGATCCTCTTCTTACGTAAGAAATCAACGGTCTTCGGATCGATGGGCCGGGGCTTGACGCCGGCGCTCGCAAACCTGAACTTCTGCAGGCCGAAGGAATTGCCGATAGCCGCGGCCATCTGTGCGCGGCACGCGTCCCCTTCATCGACGAAGAGAACGCGAAATACTTCTTTGCCGATATGTTTGATATCCTCGCCCGTAACCATGAAAAGCGTTTCTTCGCATATATTGCTTGCCTGGTCGGCGACGCGTTCGTAGCGGCTGGCAATGATCATCAGCGGCGGAAGCGCCTCGAGGCTCAGCTTGTGCTTTTCCCTGAGCTGCACAAGCTCTTCGTGAATCCCGTAGCGAATGGTGTCGGCCCGGCGTTCGAGATGCTCCTTCTTGATGGTCGCCTGAGCGAGATCCGAGTCTCCGGTGACAAACGATGTGACCGCGTCGTGTAGCATTTCGATAGACACGTCGGCGATTTCGATGAATTTGCCGAAGTTGGCAATGGACTCCATCGAGCTGACCGAGAGAAACTGGCGCGCGATACTCTCGGCGTAATCACCGGTTCTCTCCAGCTCATTCGTTATCTTTATGACGGCATACACGAACCGCAGATGACGCCCGACCGGTATTTGCCGTACGAGAAAGTCCTGGCACAGCCGGTCAAGTTCCTTTTCCAGCTCGTCGATCAGGTGGTCCCGCAGAATCACGGAATAAGCCAACTGCACATTCCCCTCGCTGAGCATTTGGGCTGTGGTCTTCAAAGCGGTGATGGCAAATTCGCTCATTTCGGTAATCTTTTCTCGAATCTGCTCGATATCCCGCTGCAACCTGCTTTCCAGCTGCGACTGCATGTTGACAACTCCTTAATTCGGACAAAGCCTGAGATAAATATGCGCTCGTACTCGCCGGTGCAAATCTGCACGAAATATAGAAATTCCAGACGTAATGTCAATGTGTTTTAATCTTGTCATCAGCTGTCGGGACAAAAAAGTTGACATGCCCGCGCCTTTTGCCTATTTTCCCGCTTCCGGACGCGAATCAGTATTCTTTCTGCCAGGTGATTTGTTGTTCGAAGGCTTTGGCGAAGGCCGCCTCAGCAGGCTTATTGTGGAGTAGTTGTATGTCTCAGTATGCATCCAG
>CAZTNL010000465.1:0-3318 GCA_964614885.1 uncultured Calditrichaceae bacterium
GTCATAATTTTCAAATAAATAAAACTCTGTGTACTCCGAGCCTCTGTGGCTATGATTTTTTCAGGCTAAAGACCTTGCGTCTTGGCGGTGCATAAGTGTTTGAGTTAAACGCGCCGCCAATCGAATTCCGGGCTCTGCACATCGCCGTACATGGTGAGGGCGCCGCGCTCGCCCACCGCGTTCGGCCGGGTGAAAATCCAGTTCTGCCAGGCGGTAAGCCGGGAAAATATCTTCGTCTCCAGCGTTTCCGGGCCGGGGAAGCGAAGCGAGGCCTCCATGCCGGTGAGCGCATCCGGCGAAAAACTGGCTCGCTCTTCGACCTGGATGCGGATTTCATCCTCCCAGTCGATATCGTCCGGGATGTCGGTAACCAGGCCAAGCTCGAACGCCTCGGCCGCTGCCAGCTGTTTGCCCGTGACAGCCAGCGCTGAAGCAAGCGCGTCCTTGTCGTAGAAAAACCTGGTTTCGAGACGCGACAGGCCATTTCCCATGGGAAATGCGCCGCCGTTCAGCTTCGAAAGCGCGATGTGATTCTCCTCCTCTTCATGGTCTTCCATGTAGATGCGGTCGCTGGCCAGGGCAATTTCAAACAAACTGCCGGCAAAACACGATCCCGGCTCGATGAGCGTGTAGAGCGACCGCGACGTGTAATCGATGCGCTTGAGCGTGCGTTTGATTTCTACCAGGACTTCGTTGACGAACCAGTCGTCCTTTTTCGCCAGCATGGCCTGGTCGAGGGCGAGCGCGTTCCCGATATCCCCCTTCGAGGTGAAGACGATGGTGCCTATCTCATACTCGTTGTTTCTCAGATTCAGAATCGCGTCGTCCAGCTCGCGCCAGAAGCGGAGCGGATACCAGTTGCAGCCAAAATCAGCCGGATTGCCGGGGATCTCCGCAGCGCCGGCCTCGGGCCCCGTCAGCTCGATGGTCGCAATTCTGGTCGCACGGTCTATCTTTAGGTCGACATATTTATAGCGAGCGCCGGCGGCGTGGTAGTCGGCCTCGAGCACGTCGAGCTGGATGCCTTTAAATGGCTTGCCCTCGCCGGCGATTTCCTTGAGGCGCTCTGTAACATCGGCCTCGAACGTCGAGGCAGGATGCACCGCATCGACCAGCCGCCAGGCTACGGCTTTGTCCCCTTTGACGCCTTCGGCCAGGGTCGAAAACATATCGGCCAGGTCGCGGCGTACGCGGCGTTTATCGACGAGCCGCGTCAGGCCGCCCGTGCCCGGCAGCACACCGAGGTACGGCACCTCGGGCAAACTGACGGCGCTCCTGTGGTCGTCGATCAGATGAATTTCGTCGCATGCCAGGCAGAGTTCGTAACCACCGCCGGAAGAGATGCCGTTCACCGCGGCAAGATAGGTCTGTTTGCTGTCGGCGTGCGAATCTTCGATGGCGCAGCGGGTTTCGTTGGTAAACTTGCAGAAATTGACTTTGTGCGCATGCTCGGCAGTCTTCAGCATGAAAATATTGGCCCCGGCAGAAAAAACGCCTTCCTTACCGCTGCTAATACAAACCGCCGCCACTTCCGGGTGTTCGAAGCGGAGACGGCGGGTGGCATCGGCAAGCTCGATGTCCACGCCGAGATCGTAGGAGTTGAGCTTGAGCTTGTAATCGTCGCGAAGGCCGCCGTCCTCGGGGATGTCGATAATGATCTGCGCAACCGGGCCGTCGACTTCAACGGTGAGATGCTTGTAGTTCCCGGGGTTGACGTTAAATCTGATTGGGTACATGAGAAATTCTTTCCTTGCTTTGTTCCAGCGACCTGCGAAACGCCGAATCCTGCCTCGACGCCGGCCGTGTGGAGGTCCTGCTACTCGTTTGGATAATCATAGACTCCCCTACCCACCTTCTTCCCGAGCCGGCCCGCCTTGACGTACTTTTCGATCAGCGGGCAGGGGCGATACTTTTCGCCGAGGGTTTCGTGCAGGTGTTTGAGAATGCTCAGCCGGGTGTCGAGGCCGACCAGGTCGATCATTTCGAACGGTCCCATCGGATGGTTCAGGCCAAGCTTCAGCGCCTTGTCGATGTCGCGCGCCGAGGCCACGCCCTCCTGCAGCATGTAAAACGCCTCGTTGCCGATCATCGCGTTGATGCGACTGGTGACAAAACCGGGTGACTCGTTCACTTCCACGACCTCTTTTCCCATCCTGTGGCCCACGGCTGCGGTCGCGGCGAAGGTCTCGTCGGTGGTCTCCAGGCCGCGGATGATCTCGACCAGCTTCATCTTGTGAACCGGATTGAAGAAATGCATGCCGATGACGGCCGGCGGACGGGACGTGGCGGCAGCCATCTCAGTAATGCTGAGACTCGATGTGTTGGAGGCCAGGATCGCGGCTTCAGGCGCCAGCCGGTCGAGCTTTGCGAACAGTCCCAGCTTCAGATCGATGCGTTCGGGCACTGCTTCAACGACAAAATCACATTCGGCAACGGCGGCCTCCAGGTCTGCGTTGAGCGATATGCGGTCGAGCGCGGCCGCAGCGGCCGCCTCAGTCATCTTCCCGCGTTCCACGCCGGCGGCCAGGTTGGCCTGGATGCACTGCAGGCTGCGTTGCAGCAGCTCGCCGGAAACGTCGTTCAATGTGACTTTTAAACCGCCGGTGGCGGCGACGTGGGCAATGCCCAGTCCCATGGTGCCGCCACCGACGACCGTTATCTGCTCGACTTTCACCTTAGTCTGCCTGCTTACCCGGAAAAGCGGCTGGCGACGGCATCCCAGCTAACGACGTTCCACCAGTTGCTCACATATTCCGGCCGGCGGTTCTGGTATTTCAGATAGTAGGCGTGCTCCCAGACGTCGATGCCCATCAAAGGAAACTGTCCATCGGAGATCGGGTTGTCCTGGTTGGGAGTCGAAGTGACGGCGAGAGAGCCATCGGCGTTTTTCACCAGCCAGGCCCAGCCGCTGCCGAAACGGGTGGCTGCCGCCTTGGCGAAGGTTTCTTTGAACGTATCGAAACTGCCGAACGTGCTCTGAATGGCACTACCAAGGTCGCCGCCCGGCGCGCCACCGGAATTCGGACCCATGATCGTCCAGAAAATGCTGTGGTTGTAGTGACCGCCGCCGTTGTTGCGGACGGCGCCGCGAATCGCTTCCGGAACGCTGCCCAGAGATTTGAGCAGGTCCTCGACGCTTTTCGACTGCAGGTCGGCGTGGCCCTCCAGCGCAGCGTTCAGGTTCTTTACGTAGCCGGCATGGTGCAGGTCGTGATGGATTTGCATGGTGCGCTCGTCGATGCTGGGTTCGAGGGCGTTGTATGCGTACGGTAATGCAGGTAATTCGTGAGCCATGATTTGCCTCCTGTCTTATGGGGT
>CAZTNL010000466.1:0-3318 GCA_964614885.1 uncultured Calditrichaceae bacterium
ATAATGGTGTCTTGTTGGCCACAGGTACGTATTACTACCAGATGAAAACCGGCAGTCGGACAACTGCAAAAAAAATGCTATTTCTAAAATAGAGAAAACCACTGAGAAGCTAACCTTTTTTCAAAAAGGGAGCTTCCTACTACACCGGAGGTTACTATAAAAATATTTACATCATATCTGATCATTTTTGTTGTTGCACTTTCCTTTGCTTCTAGCTTATTTTCACAATCATTGCAGAACCTCGTGCTGATCGCCCACTATCCGCTCAATGGGACTGCAAACGACACCACCGGCCTAAATGGCCCCATGGACCTGGCCAACACACCATTTCAGAATGGAGGAATCTTCTGCAACGGTATTTACGACGACGGAGCCACGCCGAATGCCTGCGATGCGAGAACGCCGGTTCTCGGCGCGCTCTCTTTCCAATCGCTCGCGATACGCGCTGAATTCAAGATAAACGAATACCCCAGCGTGCGGATGCCTGTTGTCGTTGCCGACCCGATCGGGTTTCGCTGGCTTTATGTTTTCATCGACGGAGACAGCACAATCGGCTTTGGCTCTGATAGCGATTTTGATTTGGTGCCTTCTACCCACATCAAGCCCACGCTTCAACAATGGCATACGGTGACTGTAACCTGGGACAGCACGAGCAGCCAGATGACCCTCTATCTCGATGCTGCTGCGTTAGACAGCGCGACTTTGACCCTGCAGCACGGAGATAGCCGGCACGTGGGCATCACCCATGGCGGTGTGGGTAAAACGTTCAAAGGCTGGCTGCGAAATCTCAAGATATACTCCTTTTCGACGACAACGGGCGTGGCCGGTGCGGAAACCGGAATTCCCGGCGGTTACGTTCTGCGCCAGAACTACCCCAATCCCTTCAATCCGAATACGACGATCGCGTACAACATTGCTCAGGCTGGAGATGTGAGTATTCTGATTTACAATGCACTGGGCGAACGCGTGCGCGAACTGAAAGCTGGCGTGCTGGCCCAAGGCGTCTACAGGATGAACTGGGACGGCAGAGATGAGCATGGCTACGTCGTGCCTTCTGGCGTCTATTACTATAGGTTGGTGGTCTCGGGTCAGGGGAGAAGCGCCAGGCGCATGCTGCTCCTGAAATGAGACGGCCATGTCTGCCATAAAGCATTGAAAAGTGCTGGTCCGGGGAACTCCGAGCCCGCAGCTCCCCGGGCAAATGTACATCTGCATATTGTTCGGGCGCCAAGAATGTACTATTCGGCAAGGCGCCGCTCTAATCGAACGTCCTGGAACAAATGGATAGAACCATGAAAAACCTCGCCTGTCTACTGGTTGTCTTCAATGCGCTCGTCGAGTTTTGCCCTGGCGCCGGGCAGGCTCAAAGCCAGACGCCGAACCTGATTCTTTACAACGGCAAGATTATCACGATCAACCCCATTCAGCCACAAGCCCAGGCTGTGGCGATCACAAAAGACAGAATCGCCGCAGTGGGGACAAACGATCATATACTTGCTCTCAAGGACTCCCGCACTCGTGTCGTCGACCTCGGCGGCAAGACAGTCATGCCCGGTTTTGTCGATTCGCACACGCACATTTTCAACGATGCCGAAGCCCAGATGGGATTGACGCTGGAACAGGCGCAGCAGTTGGCGCTCAGGAATGGCATCACGACGCTGGCTGACATGTTTGTCACGGAGGATTTCCTGCGCCAGATGCGGACGTTTGAGCAGCAAGGTAAACTCAAGATTCGTACCAGCCTTTACCTGGTTTATACCGACAACTGCGGCAACGTCATCGGGGACTGGTACAAGAACGACGCCCCGACCCGGAATTTTGGAGAGATGTTGCGCATCGGCGGCGTCAAGATTTTCACCGATGGCGGCACCTGCGGTCTGCCGGGTGTCAGCTTCGAGTATAACAACGTAGGCGGGCACGGGGACTTGTTCATGACGCAGGATCAACTGAACCGGATGGTCACGGCTATCGATAGTAACGGCTACCAGGTGGTCATGCATGCCCTGGGCGACAGCGCTGTGTCGCTTGCCCAAAACGCCATTGCAGCCGCGCTCAAAGGCCGGCCCAACACGTTGCGACACCGGATCGAACATAACTCATGGCTGCGTCCGAATCAGTTGAGTCGTTACGGAGAAATCGGCATTATCCCGACCGTGTTCGGCTACATCGGCACCTGCCAGGAAGACTCTCTCGCCATTTATGAATGGTACCTGGGTTCACAGCGTCTCTCTTGGGTGAGACCTCTTCGCGCCATGCTGGACGCGAATCCTGGGCTACCCATTGCCTGGCATGGAGACGACCCGTGGGTTGGACCGAACAGCCCGATTCTGGATCTCTTTGCCTTTGTCACCCGCAAGGAAGTCGCGGCCGACGGAATATCCACCTGCGACCCGCCGGACTGGATGAAAAAAACCGCCATCACCGTACAGGAGGCACTGACGATGATGACCATCAATGCAGCCTACGCGCTCCTTCGCGAGGATGAAGTCGGCAGCCTTGAGCCTGGTAAGCTTGCCGACCTGATCGTGCTCTCCGAGAACCCGCTGACTATCCCCGCCGACAGTCTCAAAAATCTCGAAGTGCTCGCGACTCTTGTTGGAGGTAATGTCGAATACTGTAACCCCGCGCAGCCGTTTCTTTGCAGCGCTTTCCAGAATGATGTCGCCAGAGACAAGCCGGTGACGGCTTCAAAGTCGCTCACCGACAATCCGCCGGAACTGGCCGTCGACGGCGATCCGGAGACCTCCTGGGGGTCGGGTGATTTCCCGCCGCAGTGGATAGAAATCGATTTGCGGGAGATGTTCCCGATCGCGGAGATTCGCCTTCTAACCGACCAGTTTCCATACGGCGAAACCACACACAAGGTGTGGGGTAAAAGCGCTGATCCCGGCGCCTCCTACCGGTTACTGCACAAGTTCCGAGAATTTACCACTTATGGCCAAACCTTGAGCCACGCGCCGCCCCAACCCTGGACAAATATCCGTTTCATCAAAGTTGAGACCGTGCAAAGCCCGTCGTGGGTTTCGTGGAAGGAGATCAACGTCGTCGCCGCCAATGTGACGGACGTGGTTGCTCCGTCCGGGGAGACCGGGCCTGCAACTATTGAGCTCATCCAGAACTATCCGAATCCATTCAACCCCGGAACGACCATCGAATATAAAGTTCGGGGCGCGGGTCAGATCCGCATTCGCATCTTCAACATCATCGGCGAACCGGTGAGAAATCTCGCCGATGAAGTCAAGACACAAGGCGTCTATCGTGTTTTGTGGGACGGTAAGGATGATGGTGGACGTTCGCTCCCGTCCGGCACTTACTACT
>CAZTNL010000467.1:0-3307 GCA_964614885.1 uncultured Calditrichaceae bacterium
GAGGCACAGAGGATTCTTCCAGCTCACGGCGGCGTTCGGAAAGGAAATCGACTTCGTTTTCCAGCCGGGTTACGATACCGCTCAGATCCATCGAACCCAACTCCGTGTACGTGTTGGTCAGATTCTGCAGGTTCTTATGCAGTTGCGCCTCCAGCGCCTGGCGCGGAGATACCAGGAGTTCGTTCAATCCCCACACAGCGACAATAAATGTGGCCGTTGCCAAAAGCAGCGTACGGGCCGGGAATGCGGCGGTAAGCCTGTCGAATACTTGGTGGCTGTCGAATTTCATCATTGTCAGAGAACCAGGTGCCGCCAGCCATATTCCACAGCGAAGTTGTGGTAGTATCGGCCGGCCTGCTTTGCTACGACCATCTTGTTGAGGTCGATCCGGCATTTGGCCAGAGAAAACGGCCGCAACGTTTGCGTCCGTTTTAGAAAATCGGCGACCTGCGTGTCGTTTTCATTTTCCAGGTTCAGAAAGATATTCCCTTTGACAATCAGGTGTTTCTTGTTCAAGCCAGTACTATCAATATCGTCAGATTCCTGTGTATCCATAGCCGAAAAATGAACTTCGGTCAGCCAGAAGTTGGCCGGGATCGCCTCGGAGAGCCCGGAAAGCGCGTCCGAAATGAACCGCGACTCGACGGCCTCACGGTAAGCGTGTTCCAGCTTGCTACGGTGGCCGCGCAGCTGTTTTTGCAAAACCACGGCCTGCTTAAATTGCGGCGACGACCGGTCGATTTTTCGTTTCAGTGCTGCGATTCGCGCCTGCTGGATGTTCACCTGGTTCTGAGCAGCCCAAACCCGGGCAAAAATGAAGCACCCGGCCAGTAGCCAGAGGAGAATGTAACCGAAGATCAGCCTGCGCCGTAACGACTCCGCCTTCGACAACGCGATTTCATCCTGGATAAAGTTAACCCGGATCATCTCTCCTCTCCCCGCACAACCGCACCGATGCAGGCGCCGAAGTAGACACCGTCCGTGACTCCCGGTTCCGCGCCGGACGGCTGCGCGACCGAGGCCAGAGCCTCGACAGGATCCCAGAGCCGGGTGGGAATATCAAGCTGCAACTGGAAGGACTGCGCGAGATCACACAGCTTCGCCCCGCCTCCGGTCAGGAACACCTTTTCGATGAAACTGACGCCTTCATTGGCCTGGTAGTGGCGGATGCACTTCTTCACCTCGGCGATCAGCAGGTCGGCGAATTCGGCAAAGATGTCGTGCAGATGCGACTGTCCGTAGGCTGCGGAACGGACCCACTTCGCCTGGTATATCTTGCGCTTGAGAATCTCCGCCTTTTTGAATGAGAGGCGAAGCTCCTGCATCAGGCGCTTGGTAATATCGTTACCTCCAAGCCTGATGATATAGAAAAAGGGGCTCTTACCGGGCTGAGTGAGAATGCAGACCGTATATTGCGAGCCGATATGGACGAGACTGAGGGGCGCCGCTTCCGCATTTCGCGTGAAGTAGTCGAAAGCGTTGTAAATCTCAAGGGCGTCCGGGGCCAGCACCTGTGGCGACAAACCGGCGCCCTGCAGAATGTGTTGCACCCTCCTGACCGCGCGCTCCGGCACGGCACAGGCAAAAAGAGAGACCGCGGTTGCGTTGTGGTTCCCCTCGTCCATCACTTCGCAGGCAATCCGCATCTCGTCCAGATTCATGTCGGTAACCTGGCGCAGCTCTTCCTGAATGTTCTCCGCGAGAGCATCCTCCGATTCCGGCGTCACCACGGTGATATCGCGCAGGATCGCCGAACTTGTCGGCACAGCCGCCGAAACCGTTGCCCGGCCAAGACCGTACTTCCTGGCAATTCTCCGTAATTGTGTCACGTAGACCCCGTCGGTAATATCGTCGAAGGCCTCGCAAAAGTCATCGTTGACCAGGTCGACAACCTCATGGAACAGCAGGTGGTAACCGTCGCGTCTTTGTTGCATGCCGACCACCTTGATGCTGGTGGACCCCAGGTCAACGCCGACGTGAAGATTTCTCGCCATGAATTTCACAGATATTCAAGCCTGTTTTTGGAGCGTCCCTGCGCAGCCTCGCATCACGGCTCCCGCCAGTCTGAAATAGTATATGCGGGCGCCAACGGCCCGGTATTGGTTAAGGTAACAAGCACAGTCTTGCGCACATTGCCGGCCTTGCCGACGGCGGTTAGCTGTTTGCGGGCCGGCTTGTAAACGACGGATACCGTGGAATCACTGAACGAGGCGCTGCTGGCCGCCACCTTGTTCAGCCGCCAGACGGATTTATGAACGCCGGATTCGGCGCGGTACAATGCCCGGACCCGGTCGTAATACCTGCTCGTGCTCATCATTTCGAAACCGCCGATATTGATGAAGGCCATCCCCAGAATCGTAAAAATCACAAAGTAAATCAGAACCAGGCCCAGCACCGAGCCCGTTTCATTCCGTGCCATCATCGAGGAGATCTCAGTTCGCATTTCTGATTCCGCTGGTAAAAGCCGACCTCACGGTTTGCCCGTTCCCGGACAAAACCAGGCTCGTTCTTATTGAGCGTGGCGTTTGCTCGAAACGCAGGCGCGAAAGCGTCGCCTTCACCAGCACGGTGGTGCCGCTCGCGTCGGTTACCTTGAAATCTGACCTGTCCCGGTAGAAAAGCCGCCAAGAGTTGTCCCGGAAAATAATTTTCAGGCACTCGCCCGTCGTGCGTGCCCGTCGCCCGCGGCTGTAGGAGCGGTAGTTGGCGTAGACTTTTTGCCTTCCGAGCACACACTGGCGTATATTCTTTCCGAGCATCGTTTCGATGAGTGACAGGTCCTGTTGCATTTGCACGCGCCCGGTTTCTTTGAAAATGTACTTGCGCGAGGTCACCACCATGACAGAAGCGCTGAGCAGGACGATACCGCCCAAAAACATGGCCATCGTCAACTCGATTAACGTGAATCCCTCCTGCCGGCAGAGAGCCTTGCTTCCTGAACGTGCCATCGGTTTCAATACTTACTTTTTGTGGAGCCAAGGGTGACACTCCTGCGGTTTCCCCAGGTGATGCGTACCGTAAACGTCTTGTAATCGACCACCTCGCCGTCCGCATCGTGCTCGCCGCGCCCATCGGCCGGATCATCGACGAAGGTAACGACCGTCCTTCGCCTTGCGATGATATTGCCGAGAGGAACCGGCGTCGCGCGT
Source organism: uncultured Calditrichaceae bacterium (assembly GCA_964614885.1). Lineage (GTDB taxonomy): Bacteria > Zhuqueibacterota > Zhuqueibacteria > Oceanimicrobiales > Oceanimicrobiaceae > JAJDAG01. Next base: position 3,150 of record CAZTNL010000467.1, read on the forward strand.
TCGTTCAGCGCTCGTGTAATCCGGTCGTAATCGAGAGCGGCAAGAGAATCCACATGGTCGTGTGCCGCCGAGACCGCCAGCCGCCGAATTTTTTGCCGGACGATGACCGATTTCGGCAATGCGAAGTAATTCATGCCGCCCAGCATGATCACGGTGAA
>CAZTNL010000468.1:0-3292 GCA_964614885.1 uncultured Calditrichaceae bacterium
GGCGAGCTTGTGGAATGCATAGGGCGATCGCGGTTGTGGCTGCATGTTCTCGTTCTTTGGCAATTCGGGATCATCGCCGTAGATCGCGGCTGAGGAAGCAAAGACCACTTTGCGGACGCCGTTGTCTCTGGCCGCAGTGAGCAGAGTCACTGTTCCGCCGATGTTGACCGCGTCGGTCAGCACCGGATCTTCGACCGAGAGCGCCACCGAGGCGATCGCGGCTTCGTGAAAGATGAGCTCGATGCCGCGCGTCACCTCCTGCATCAGCCTGGCATCGCGAATATCGCCTTCGACAAACCGGACTTTTGCCGAAAAGGCAGCGAGGTTTTCCAGGTGGCCGCTCAAAAGGTTGTCAACGATGGTGACGTCGTGGCCTTCTGCCACGAGCCGCTCGGAAATGTGGGAACCGATAAAACCGGCTCCGCCTGTGACCAGAATTTTCATGTGTGTCTCCCGGGAAAAACGTCCTTGTTTAGCAGCGGGCTGGCGTTTGTAAGCCTCAGCCGACCAGTTCTGCCAGCTCGTCGAGGAGGGATTCGACCACTGAGAAGCCGCCCTGCCAAAAACTTTTTTCTGAAAAATCCAGGCCGATCGCCTGAATTTGCTTATCCGGCCAATTCGAGTCTCCGGCTGCCAGCAGGGCGCGGTATTTCGGCACGAACGAAGCGCCTTCCTTTTCGTACTGGTTGAAGAGGGCCAGCACGAAGAGGGCGCCAAATGTGTAGGCGTAGCAGTAGAACCGGCTGTGAATGAAATGCGGAATCACCGACCAGAACCACTTTTCCTCGTCGAGAAAGTCGACGGTGTCGCCGTAGGTCTCCTCCCGCCGTTTCAGCCAGAGGGCGCAGAAATCATCGGCGCTCAGACGCCGCTTTGCACCTTCGAGGTGGACGTCAAGTTCGAAACGGGTGTACATGGTCTGGCGCGAGATCGTGCCGAAGAAATCCTCCAGCTTGGAAGCGATGATCTGGATGCGGCTGTCCCGGTCGGTTTCTTCAGCGAGCAGCTTGCGGGTCAGCAGCATTTCCGCGAACACCGAGGCGGTCTCAGCCAGCACCAGCGGCGGGTGAAACGTGAGCAGGGTTTCCTTTTCACAGGAAAAGACGCTGTGCAGAGCGTGGCCCAACTCGTGCGCCAGCGTGTAAACGCTGTCGAGGTTGTCGACGTAATTGGTCAGAATGAACGGGTGGACGGCCGGGCCGATGCTGTAGCAAAAAGCGCCGCCCCGCTTCCCGTGCCTGATCTCGGCATCGATCCAGTTCTGTTCGAAGGCCCGCTCGGCTATGTCGCCAAATTCGGGCGAAAAATTGCTGAAGCTGTCGAGAATGAGGTTCTTGCCCTCGGCAAACGGAATGACTTTTTGTGATTTGATGACGGGCGCGTAGAGGTCGCTGCCTTTGAGTTTCGGCAGACCGAGCATTTTGGCTTTCAGCCGGCAAAAGCGCTGCACCAGATCGTTGTGTTCGCTGGTGACGTCCATCATGGTCGCCACTACAGGCTCCGGCACCTTGTTGTTGAGGTGGCTCGGTTGAATCGGGCTGTCGTAGCCGCGCATCTCCACCTCGGTCGCGTGGTCGCGGATCAGATTGCCGAAAATGTTGGTGAAGATCAAGGCGTTTTCACCGAACTTTCCGTCGTGCGCCCTTTTGGCGCGGAAGCGCACGTCGGCATCCTGGTGACGCGCCAGCTCGCGCAGCTCGCTTTGCGTCAGAGTTTTTTCTTCGCCGTCCAGCGCAAACCGCCATTCAAACTCAGCGGTAAACTCGTCGAATAAATTTACAAAGGCTGTTTTGCCGGAGAGGTTTTTGCGGTTGATGACCTGCTCTTCTTTTTCAGAGAGCATGTAGGGCGTAAACAGACGCAGCGATTCGATGTAGTGGCGGTAGTGCTGAAGCGTTTCGTCGGCGAGAAGGTCTGCCATCCCATCACCTGGTAGCTGCTGAATTTCCAGAGAAAAGAAGAGCATGTCATTGTTGATTCGCGTCATCGCCTCCTGTACCTTGGCGACCATGGCCTTGTAGGTGTCGGAGCGGCCATCGGCGAAAAAAAGGAGGTTGGCCATGGCGTAAGGCCGGTAAGCGGTTTCGACGATGCGCTCGTACTCCCCGAGCGCCGCCAACAAGAATGCCGCGGCGCACTCGGGCGTGTTGATTTTACCGTGGTAGCGGTCCTTGAATGCGCTCGCCTGGCGAATCGCTTCTGCTACATCGCGGTCAATTTGTGGGGCAGCGTCGCCAGGGTACAGCGCTCCCAGATCCCAGACGACGCCCTTTGCTTTATTCATGCATGCTCCATATTTATCACAGCCCGCAAAGCGGTTTTCACTAAATGCGACTCTTACGGTAATCCGTTATCAGATAACGAATTTTCGGCACAGAATCAAGGCTTATGTGACCTTTTGCACTTTCTTAAATTATTAAAAACAATGCGTTCCGGTCGTTCGCACGCCGGGCCTGCACAATTGGCAGGCTCAGCGCGCAGGGCTGCCAGCATGGCGTCTTTTCGCGCAAAGTTGGTCAAACATGGCTTGGACCTCAGGCAATCTGTCCCTCTGCCGCCGGAACGACAAGCAGGAGAGTGGCGTTTTAAATCAAGTAAAAATATGAATATAGATTCGTGCTTCCGGGCATGGCATGACCTTTGTTAAGGAAGCACGCGAGTTTTAAACAAGATTATGGAGGTAGAGACATGTGGACATTTTGGAATTTCAACGACGATATGCACACGGAACCTTCCGTGGCAGCGGGTTTTGGCGCATCCGGGGCCGGGTTGATTCTTTCCGCTCTGGCCATTTTCATCATGCCGGAAATAGTCGCCTATCTGGTCGCGACCATCATGCTCTGGGGTGGGGCCATGATGGTGTGGCTGGCGTTTCGCGCCAGAAAAATGAACAGAAGACGCTGGCACAGCGGCGCCGTTTGGGAGATCTGGTAGCAGCGCATCCCGCTGCCGGAGCCGCTTCCTTGGCGAAGCGGCCAAAGCGCAAATCCGGGCCCGGCGGCGGGTGCGCCCGAGATTGCCATGACGAACCATTCAAGCTAAGAGTTGGAGAGTAGAAGCATGATATTTGATAAACTGACAATCAAAGCGCAGGAGGCCGTTGCGGCGGCGCAGCAACTTGCCTCGGAACGCGGTCAGCAGCAGATCGAAGTTGAGCATATTCTTTCCGCGCTGCTGCATGATTCCGAAGGAGTGCCCGTCTCTATTCTGAAGAAGATGGGTGTCCATCTCAATCAAATAGAAACCCGGCTCGAAGCCGAATTGCGCAAGCTGCCGCGCGTCAGCGGTGGCG
>CAZTNL010000469.1:0-1377 GCA_964614885.1 uncultured Calditrichaceae bacterium
AAACTTCAATGCGGGACTTTCGCAAACAAATGACGTTGGCAATTACACTGAAGACATAAGAGTTAACAAAATTTTTGTCTCACTCGCACTAAGATTGTAGCTGAAGTTTCACCTGTCTCTGGGCCAGTTTCTACCCTCACTCGCTGGCCCGGAGACTCTTTTTCAATGTCAACAAATGAGAGACGCACGCCTACAGTGCCTCTCATTTGTGGTCGCTATCATTTTTGTTTCTGTTAATACCTGTCGTTGAAAATGTGTACGAGAGCAGATACTTGCCTGAACTCCTACCGCCGTGTGGTCCGTAATAAATTCGCGAGGTAAATGCGATGTCAGTCTCAAAATTAGTTATAATGGCGTTTGTCGTTGGACTGGTTTTCTCATCGGGGTGTACAACAGTCGGCAATATCAAGAAATCAGACCAGGTGACACTCATCTTGAATGACGGCGTCCGGATCAAGGCGCAAATCGTTGAGCTCACAAACGAAGAAGTGCGCTTCAGAGCGAAGGACGTGAAGAAAGCCTTTCTGTACGGCGAGGTTCTGCCCAGACAACGTGTGGAACAGGTGCAGTTGACGGATGGGGTGGTTCTGACCCTGGATGAGTATGAGGCCCGCGCGGCTGACTTAAAAAAACGGGAAGCACTCGTGGCGGCGGAGCCGGAGATGGGGCCCGCGTCGGTGGTAAAACGACGCCATATAAGGCCCGGAACGCAATATGAGGAGCTCAAAAAGAAACCCATCTCAGAAATGACTGACAACGAGTTTCGATTTTTCATGATGATGCAGGAACGAGAGGCCGCGGCGCAGCAAAAGGCTGACAGCGCCAAGGTCGTTAAGGCGCGTGACTTCGCGCTAAAGGGTCGGGTAGCGCCCCGGGTAACGCCCCGTTTGACGGACTCGGAGCCACCGCAGCGTCCCGTCAGGCTCACCGATGCTGTCGAGTCGCTGGTAGATGCCGGCCTGGCATCTCGCTATTTTCTCTATCTGACGGAAAAACAACAGAAAGGGCAGCGGCTTTATCCCGGAGAGGTGGCGCTAAAAGGCATGCTCTCCCGGCATGAAAAATGGAAGGGCAGCCTCGAAGAGATGGCTTTCGTGAGCCGCGTCGCAGAAAAAAGTATGGCTCGGGCCTATCTCCATAATCCTGAGGCGCTGCAGAGCGACCTCGGTCTGACTTTTGACCCGGACCGCGATATGGATTTGCCGGATCTCCTGGCTCAGCTCCATAGACGTTACGGCAACCGGGTAGAAATGAGGGAGTTCCGTAAATTCGTAGAGATCTTCGGTGAAGATGGCGCGCGCGCCATCAAGGATGTTCTCAGCGACCCGGCGACATTCGAGATTGTTACCTCGCACCCGGACGTTTTGGCTGGCAATC
>CAZTNL010000469.1:1477-3291 GCA_964614885.1 uncultured Calditrichaceae bacterium
GACCCGGCGACATTCGAGATTGTTACCTCGCACCCGGACGTTTTGGCTGGCAATCAATAGCGTTTTCTAACACACCGGGTTACTTAGATTTGGCCCGTGCGCCACGGGTGAATTGCTGAATAGTTACATCCGTGAATAGGGCAGGACAAGTGCGCCGCCGTGGTGTTTTGTTTTCGTTTTTTGCATTGCATGACAGCGCGAATTTCCATATATTTTTCAATTCCGAAGCGACATGTCATCTATGGAGGAAAAAGTGAGCAAGAAGCGTGGTATCCTGAACACATTGTTTTGGGTCGTTCTGGCCCTGCTTGTTTCCGCGCCCGGCCTGGTCGCCGGCGGCAAGACCGAAGTCCAGATTTTTTTTACCAGCGACCTGTACGGTTATTTGAAGCCCTGTGGCTGAAAGGCCAACCCTCTGGGTGGACTGGCTCGGCGAGCCGGATATATCAAAAGTGTCAAGAAAGAAGGCGTGGCTCGGTTGCTTCTGGACGGCGGCGATTTTGCCGCGGCCGTTTCAGATGCGCAAAAAACGAAAGTGAGCTATTTGCTGAGAGGTATGGCTCTGTTGCGCTACGACGCCATCAATCTGGCTGACAAGGATTTGCGTTATGGCATGGCGTACCTGAAAGCGATGAAATCCAAATACGACCTGCCGTTTGTTTCGGCCAATATTTATCGCAAGGACAACGGGCAACTGCTAGCAAAACCTTACTTGATCAAAGAGATCGATGGTTTGAAAGTCGGCATCTTTGGTATTACGACTACCGTTGCGACGGCCGATGTTAAAGAAGCATTTGAGATCAAGGATCCTGTTTTGACAGCAAAGCAAATAGTAGCTGAGCTGAGGGACGAGGTCGATCTGGTTATCGCATTGTCGCATCTGGGTCTTGAGAACTCCCGAAAGTTGCCAACACAGGTTCCGGGAATAGATGTGGTTATCAGCGGCCACCGGTGGAATCTGTCGCGCCAGCCGGAGCGAATCGGCGAGACGCTCTTGATGCAGCCGGGCGCCAAAGGGAAATATCTCGGCTATCTCGACTGCGAAGTTGTCGATGGAAAAATCAGGCTGATTAAGGGAGAGGCTGTGAGTCTTTCAGCACAGATCAAGGATGACGAGGAACTGGCGCGGCTTGTGGCTGAGTACGACCGCAAAGAGCTGGCGCCAAAGAGTGGCGGCACGCATTAGCCGGAAAAACTCATAAGGCCGTCCGGCGCCAGGAAATCAGTCTCGGTCGGCTTCATTCTTAACAGGTAAAAGATCGAAAGTTGACATTTCCCGGGAGAATCGCTATATTTGCTCCGACTTTTACGACTCTTGCCAACCCAGAAACACGGAGCGCGCATTCATGATTGAAGGTGTGGAGATCAAGGAGTTGACCAGCTACCCGGACGAACGCGGTTTTTTCAGGGAGGTTGTTCGAGTTACAGATGATTTTTTCGGCGAGGGCTTTGCCCAATGCAGCCATTCGATGATGTATCCCGGAGTCGCAAAAGCGTGGCATATTCACAAGACGCAAGTAGACTGGTGGTACGTGCCCGTCGGCAACTTGAAAGTGGGTCTCTACGACAATCGCCCGGACTCCCCCACAAAAGGAGAAACCCAGGTCGTGTTCATGGGGGACAACTACTCCGCAAAAGTTTTGCGAATTCCACCGGGCGTTGCCCACGGTTGCAAGGTGCTCGGCGATACCACGCACTTGTTCTATATCACTTCCAACACATACGATCCTAACGAAGAAGGCCGGATTCCATTCGATGACCCTGAAATCGGCTTCGATTGGTTAAGCGGTCCCACGATCACGTAAATCCTCTTG
>CAZTNL010000470.1:0-3290 GCA_964614885.1 uncultured Calditrichaceae bacterium
CGTCGACGATCTCGCGGGCCAGCCGGGTCACATCTTCGACTGCCCTTGGGCCTGCGCCCGGCAGTCCCAGAGCGGCGGTGTGAATGCCCAAATCATTCATCAAATGCAGGATTTCGATCTTGTCCGAGATGTCCGGGTCGACGATCGAAGGTCCCTGCAGACCATCGCGCAAAGTCTCGTCGTCAAATTCGAGTTTCTTCGGCCGGAAACCGGCCTCCGTGTGCGCGTTCCAGTCGTATATCAAATCGCTTTGCTTCTGCATGACTTTATCTCAAGGTTAAATTTCCAATCAGCTTCAGCTCAATTCAATAGTGCCACAGAGTCACGGAGGACACAGAGAAAAACCTTGAGAACCGCGAAGACGCTGAGACGCAAAGAAATAATTAGCCAAAGTTAAATTAGTGGGTATCATCCGCGTAAATCCGTGTGCATCCGTGGCTGATCTGGTATTTGCCTCTGTGCCCCCAGTGTCTCTGTGGCCAAAAGAGCCTCAACCTATTTGCCCTTGAACTCCGGCTTGCGCTTTTCGATGAAGGCCCGCGTTCCCTCTTTCATGTCCTCGGTGGAGAAACAGAGGCCGAAGAGATTGGCCTCGAGCCGCACGCCCTCTTCGAGGGTCAAATTCATGCCGTGATTTACCGCTTCGAGGCAGAGTTTGACCGCCACCGGCCCTTTGGCGTAAATCGCGCCGAGGATCTCCTCGGCCGTCGCCAGCAGTTGTTCCGGCGCCACCACGCGATTGACCAGACCGATGCGGTGCGCCTCCCGCGCGTCGATCATGTTGCCGGTCAGAACCAGTTCCAGCGCCCGGCCCTTGCCGATGAGGCGCGGCAGACGCTGGGTGCCGCCGTTGCCCGGCATGATGCCCAGATTGACTTCCGGCTGCCCGAATTTTGCATTTTCCGAAGCGACGCGGATATGACAAGCCATGGCCAGCTCGCAACCGCCGCCCAGACAAAAGCCGTTGATCGCGGCAACCACCGGCTTCGGAAACGACTCGATAGCGCCCAAAATCTCCTGGCTGGCGAGCGCAAATTCCTTGGCGCCGACCGGGTCCTTTGACGCCAACTCCTTGATGTCCGCCCCGGCGACAAATGACTTTTCGCCAGCGCCGGTGAGAATGACACCCGCAACCTCGGCGTCCTCCCTGATTTCCGCGAAGACCTCGCGCAACTCCTGCATCGTCCGCCAATTCAAGGCATTCAGCGCCTGCGGGCGATTGATGGTGATATACGCAGTCTTGCCTTTTCTTTCCAACAACACAAATTCGTGGGACATTGAAAAATCCTTATCGTTTTTTAATCAAAAAAATCAGAACCACGAAGGTCACGAAAAACACGAAGAAAAAAGAATAAAGATTTCATCCGCTTAGGCCCCTTTGTGAACTTCGTGCTCTTTGTGGTAAAACCTATGGTCCTCCGATTTTTCGGTTCAGATGCCGAGATCATTCGGTGTCGGCTTCTCTCCCGAATAGTCGTAAAAGCCCTTGCCGGATTTCTTGCCATAAAACCCCGCCTGCACCATCTTCTTCAAGAGCGGCGGCGGCGCATATTGCGCTTCCCGGTACTCGTCGAACATGATGTTGGCGATGTAGTAAGTCGTATCCAGGCCGACGAAGTCGAGCAGCGTCAGCGGGCCCATGGGATAGCCGCAGCCGAGCGTCATCCCTTTGTCGATGTCCTCGATCGAGGCGACGCCCGATTCCACCGCGCGAATGGCGGCGATCAAGTAAGGCACCAGCAGAAGATTGACAACGAAGCCAGAGTTGTCCTTGCAGGCGATCGGCGTTTTGCCGACGGATTTTGCCCAGGCAAAAGCGGTATCAAAAGTCTCCGGGCTGGTCTGAATCGTGCGCACCACCTCGACGAGTTTCATCAGCGCCACCGGATTAAAAAAATGCAGGCCGACAAACTTGTCCGGCCGGGAAGTGGCCGCCGCCATTTCCGTGACCGTGAGCGAAGAAGTGTTGCTGGCGAAAATCGTGGCGCCGCCGCAAATCTTATCGAGCGCGGCAAAGGTTTCCTTCTTCACCTTTATGTCCTCGGTGACGGCCTCGATGATGAGGTCGCAATCTTTCAGATCGGCGAGTTCGAGCGTTCCGATCAGCTTCGCGAGGGTCGACTCTTTCTGCTCGGCTGTGAGCCTTCCTTTTTCGACCGACTTCGACAGAAACCCGTCAATCCGCGACAACCCCTTGTCCAGGAAGGCCTGGGAAACTTCGCGCACGACCGTCTCATAACCCGCTGCCGCGGCAATCTGGGCGATGCCGCCCCCCATCAGTCCGGCGCCAACGACACCGACTTTCTTGATAGCCATCTGTCCTCCATGTTTAAATATTGATTCAAAGTGCGACGCGCTTCAGGTCGCCCATTGCGCCCCATTCCTAAACCAGCGGCGACTCAAATCATAGCCTGCATTCCTCACAAAGTCTCACCGCGAAGACGCTAAGCCGCAAAGAAAACAGGTTCAAATCCCAGTTGCCCATGAAGAATTGGAATTCAAATGTGATGCGCAAATCATATTTTCAATGCAATTCATGTCTGTTTTTCATGAAGCTTCGCGTCTTTGCGTCTCCGCGGTTCATGAATTTTTCAGGCGAACAGTTTGCCGCCTAACAAAGTGCGTCGCACTTGTTTCACAGCGCCTCGACGATTACGGTCATGCCCTGGCCGCCGCCGATGCAGGCGGACGCCATGCCGTACTTGCCGCCGCGACGGTGCAGCTCGTGCAGAACCGTCGCTGTCAGGCGGGAACCCGTGGCCGCCAGCGGATGGCCGATGGCGATGGCGCCGCCGTTGACGTTGGTCTTCTCGCGATCGAGCCCCAGCTCTTTTTCAACTGCCAGGTACTGCGGCGAAAACGCCTCGTTGATCTCGACCAAATCGATGTCGCTCAGAGAGAGGCCAGCGCGCTTGAGCGCCTGCCGGCTTGCGTCTACCGGTCCGATGCCCATGAGCGACGGCTCGACGCCGGCATTCCCCCAGGCCACGATGCGGCCGAGTGGCTTCACACCTTTCTTCTCCGCGAATTCCGCCGAACAGACCACCAGCGCCGCGGCGCCGTCGACAATGCCGCTGGCGTTGCCGGCGCTGACCGTGCCGTCCGCTTTGAAATACGGCTTCAGGCCTGCGAGCGCCTCGAGCGTCGTCTCCGGCCGCATGTGTTCGTCGCGGTCGAACACCTGCGTGCCCTTGCGCGATTTTATTTCCACCGGCACAATTTCATTTTTCAGGCGGCCGGAATCCCAGGCTTCTTTCGCCCGCATCTGGCTGGTGTAGGCAAAAAGGTCG
>CAZTNL010000471.1:0-3287 GCA_964614885.1 uncultured Calditrichaceae bacterium
GAGGGTAGATCTTTATTTTGTGCGCAGGCGAGAGAAGCCGTCAGCAACGCCAGCGTGCTTGTGAGACAAAGTAACCGCATCGTTCCTCCTAAATTTGTCATTGTAACGCCGCAAACGCATTACATAAGCAATTCAAGCTATTGTTTTATATGGTCTTGCGTCTCCGTGAATTTGCGGTTGATGAATTTTTCAAGACAAATCATTGCCATTGAAAACCGACTTTCACGGGCAAAAATTCCCCGGTTAAAACTTTCTGCGGCCTCCGGGCGTCAAACGGTAGAACACGATCCGGAAATGAACAGGAATTTCGCAGCGGCAAGTTAGCAAACGAATGGAAGACAGTCAACTGTTTCAACAGGTTCGGGATGGCGTTCCGCAGGCGTTTTCGCTTCTGGTGCGGCGCTGGGAACCGCGCATCTATAATTTTGTGCTGCGCTACGCCGGCGACCGCGAGCTTGCCGCTGAAATCTGCCAGCTTACGTTTATCCGGCTTTACAAGAAAAGCCGCAGTCTGCGCGACGCCAGCAAGTTCTCGACCTGGCTCTATCAAATCGCGCTCAACATTGCCCGCGACCAGCTCAACTACCGGCGTCGCTGGCAATCGGTTTCGCTCGATGGACTGGAAGAGCCGCAAATGGAGCGGACGCTCGCCGGCCCGCGACCGGCAGACCATCTGCGGACACAACCCGACCGGCAGCTCCTGCTCGGGAATCTCAACGACGTGCTCAGCAAGGCGCTTGGCCTGCTGCCGGAAGAGCAGCGCACCGTGGTTATCATGAAACACTATGAGGAATTGAAGTTCCGCGAAATCGCGGAGATACTTGACATCCCGGAGAACACGGTCAAGTCCCGAATGTACTACGGGCTGGCCGCCCTGAAGAAAACGTTTGATCACTGGAAAATCAGCAAGGAGAGCCTCGAAGTATGAAGTGCGATATCTCGCGAGAGAAACTCATCGACTATGTTTGCGGCGAACTGCCGGACGGCGAGCGCGCCGCACTCGCCGGGCACCTGTCGGCCTGCAAGTCGTGCAGCCGGGAGGTCGCCGGGCTGATGGAGACGGTTACGATGTTGCGGACCGGCGAAGACGAGACGCCGCCCGCTACCGACTTATCGTTCGTGGGCAGCGCCCGTGCCGGTCTCTGGCGGCGGTTGCCGGATGCGGTGGCTGAAAACCGCCGGCCGCTCGCCCTCGGCTTTGCCCTGGGAGCGGCGGCTGTGCTCGTGGCATTGCTTCTGAATCTGCCTCCGGGTGATTCCGGCCGCGGGCCGGCGTTCGCGGGCGGCGAAGGAGCGACAGGGTGGGACTCCGTCTTTGTCACCCGGCCGGAGCTGGATGCCTGGCGCCGGCAGACGTACCTGGATGTGGCCCGTCTGATCGAGGCCTCGGAGTCGCGGCAGCAGCGCCGGAATCAGGCAGCTTTGGCCGGTCTGATTCGGGACCTCGAACAGCAGAGGCGTTTCGACTTGCAGACCGTCGGCCGCGGGCTGGAGGCGTTTCAGTTTTCCAACGAGCAGCGGCTGCGGCGCACGCAGGAAGCTCTGCACAACCTTGCTCAGGTGAGCGCGACCCGCTTCGCGCCGGCGAATGACCCCAAACAGAATCACGACTGACCCAGGTGGAGGAAACGATGAACAGATCGACCCTGAAAACAAGTATTGCCGCGTTCGTGCTTTGTTGCGCAGCTTTGCCGGCGCCGTCTGCCGCCCAGAAAAGCGACATCGACTGGCAGCGGATGGATCGCGACCTGGAGATCATGCAGGGCGTGCTCGACAAGATGCTGTCGCCCTATTCCAGTGGGCATGCTGTGCTTGGCTCCCGCGTCCACGGCATCTATCTCGAAGGCTACGGCGTCCTCTTCCAGGCAGACATCAAGCCGGATCTCCTCGCGGGATTCAGACTCGACAATCAAGACCTCGATGTCTACGTCAACGACAACAAGACCGTGGTGCGGGTAACCCCGGGCGGCAATGTTGACGCGCTTGCGACGGATACCGAGCCGGAGAAAAAAGATACCGAAGCCGAAGTTCGGCGTCAGGTAGAGGATTTTCTCGCCAACTATGCCGGCGCCATCGGGCAGCTCGCAGAGGAAGAGCGGGTATCGGTGCTAGTTAATGTTGGCGATCTGCTGCACCCGCTTCATATAGGCGTTCCGGGAGGAAAACTCGGCGGCGAGCAGAAAACGCTTCAGATCAGCGCTTTGAAAAAGGACATCGAGGCCTTGCGTCGCGAGAAGCTGTCCGATTCGGAGTTCCGCAGCCGCATTCAAGTCTCAAATAAGGACGCAAGCGCCGGCGGAAAGCAGGAGCTGGATATCATGGCAAACATCCTGCAGACCGCGTTGAGCAAGAGCCGGGATTCCGGTATCGGCGCGCTCGGCAGCCAGGGCGCTTACCTGCCCGGGCTTGGCGCGGTGTTTTTCATCAGCGGGGACGCGTTTCCCCGGGTGGATTTGGCGGATCTGCCCAAAAAGCTGGAAGCTTACCTCGGAGAGGGCGCATTGCAGGAGCACCGGAAGGAGGCGAAGCGGAGCGAGGCTGAAATGGCCCGAAATTTCCGGGAGACGCTGATATCCCTGGCCGGTTCCTACGGGCATACCCTGAGCGCCCTCGCTCCGGACGAGCAGCTCATCATCGCCGTGGATTTCGGCCGGACCATCATCTTCGGTCCCAGTGAAGAGCCGGAGCGGCTGTTGTTTCAGGCAAAGAAAAAAGATTTGGACGCATACAACCGCTCAAAAATCAACCTTGAAGATTTCAAGAGCCGGGTGCGTTTCAGGGAGCTTTGAACCCACTGGCTTCGCGGCGCTGGAACTCTCCGGGCGGGAAATACGTTGGGTATCCAATAAACACGCCTCACAATTCCGTCCAACCTGGAGGTCGCGATGGCAAACGTGCACATACCGAAGGAGTGGCAGATAGCCGAATCCAAGGCCACGCCGGAACACGCTTTTCTCAATCGCCGCAAATTTATGCAGCAGATGGGGTTGGCAGGTCTGGGCGTTGCGAGCATCGGCCTGGGATGTTTCGGCAACCAGTCTGACGCCGGCGAGTTCTCCGGCGATATAAAGCGAACCATTCCGGCGGCGGCGGCGCCCTACCCGGTTGCCCGCAACGCCAAATATACGGTCGACAAACCGCTGACCGACGAGCTGACCGCGGCCTCCTACAACAATTTCTACGAGTTCACCACCGACAAGGGCGGCGTCTGGATGCTGGCCAAGAATTTGGAAACGTCACCGTGGCGTGTGGAACTGACCGGCCTCGTGCGCAAGCCGCGCACGTTC
>CAZTNL010000472.1:0-3282 GCA_964614885.1 uncultured Calditrichaceae bacterium
AATCCCCATGCAGTCAACTTGATCATGGGACGGTTCCCATTTGTCAAGACGATAGATGAGATCCACCACGCGCTGGTGGAAAAAATGCCAGGGACCCGGTTTGGTCTGGCGTTTTCTGAAGCATCAACTCCTGAATCGGTTCGGGCCGCGGGAACAGATGTTTCTCTTATGGACCTAGCAAAGCAGAATGCCGATAACATCGGCGCTCACGACACTTTTGTTCTCTTTCTCGACGAGAGCGGCTCCGTGCCAGTGATGAACGTGCTCAAGTGCGTTCCCGATATCGACGAAATCTACTGCGCGACCAACAACGAAGCAGTGGAAGTCATCGTGGCTGAAAAGGACGGCGAGGCGGGCATTGTCGGGCTCCTGGGCGCCTACACTCCGGCCGAGGAACAGGTCGTTCGAATCGTCAAGAAACGGCGTGGCATTTTCCACAAACTTTCGCGAAAGAACTAGGCCCCGCGTTTCATTCACCCGGCACGACGGGCGATGGTTCAGATTCAGCGGCATGCAGCTAGTCTTGAGATGTAGTCTGTGAGAATCAAGGTAGTGACGGTCGGAAAGACCAGAACCGGCTACTGGCGTCAGGCCGCTGAGGACTATGCCGCACGGGTGGCGCGTTACGTCAAGTTAGAACAGCGCTTCGCGCGCGAGGCGCGCCTGGATTCCTTGAAAAACGAAGCTCTGGTGAAACAAGCCGAAGCGGTGGAGCTCCGCAAACATATCGCAGACGGCGAATTTCTCATAGCGCTCGACCCGCAGGGCAAGCAGCTATCCTCAGAACGGCTGGCAGAATTTTTCCGACAGCAGACCCTGCACAACAGCAATCGATTTTGTTTCGCTATCGGCGGCTCCCTGGGGTTAGCGGCCGATCTGCTAGGTTCGGCGAAGCTGGTGCTTTCCCTCTCCCCGATGACCTTTCCGCACGAAATGGCCCGCGTTGTGCTGCTTGAGCAGCTCTACCGGGCTTTGACTATCATGAATGGCGAACAGTACCACAAATAACATGGCGTGTGGGGGCATGAAAGTGGCGACAGTCTGCGGCCTTTTGCAATTCGACAGTCATTTTCCCCGCTGTAAAGACCTGGCTGTATCTTATTGACCGAGCAACCGGTTTCGCAGCTCATCGATAAAAGCCATGTACTGATGCAACTGCTCCTTCAAAGCCGTCGGAGAACCGCCGTTGCCCATTCGTCTCATCAAAAAAGCAAACTCTTTGCTGTCTTCTGCCGGCACGTTGAGGTCCTTTGCGTTGCCACGCACCATGCGCAGCGCTTCAATGAGTTTCCTCAGAAACTGATAGGCTTCCCGCAGCCGGCGCAAATCGTCGCCGGCAATAATTCCGGCGCGTCCAAGCGCCGCGAGCGCCTCACTGGTTCCGGGGAGGCGCAATTCAGGATGGCCGGCGCCGTGCACGATTTGCAGGTGCTGCACCAGGTACTCGAGGTCCACGAGGCCGCCTGAACTGAACTTTGCGTTGAGCGCGCCACCTGCCACCAACTGCCGCAATTGCCGCTGCCGCATCGCCCGCATAGCGGACATGTCCGGGGAGATGCCGGTGAAGACATAGGTGTCTCTCAGCGTCTCAACTTCAGATGCGAACTTCTCATCGCCGCAAAGTGGCCGCAGCCTCACAAGCGCCTGACGTTCATAGTCCCATGCCGGTCCCCAGGGCGCGTAGTACTTGCGAAACGAGTCCAGCGAGACCGCCAGATTTCCGCCTTTTCCGTACGGACGCAAACGCAAATCGATTTCGAAGATCCCTTTGTCGCGGGAGACGATAGCGGCCGAAACCTGTTTGACCAGCCTTTCGAAAAAGAGGCTTGCCTGTATCCGGGTCGGACCTGCCGACATACCTTCCTCTTGGTAAAGAAACATCAGCTCGATGTCGGAGGCAAAGCCCAGCTCTCTGCCACCGAGCTTTCCCAGGCCAACCACACACCAGGGGCAGGGTTGCCCCGTTTCCAGGCAGGGCTGCCCGTACTCGGAAGACAGCGTCGCGAAAGCGAGATGGACCGCACGCTCGACCACCACTTCGGCCAGATCAGTCAGCTCGCGCGAAAATGCCTGAAACTCAGAAAGCACGCCCTGGATGTAGCGCATGTCGATGCGAAACATCTCCCGGTCTTTGAACTCATTCAGACAACGCTTGCCGTCGCTCCAGCCGCGGGTTTGTGCCAGGGCCGTGTTCAGCCCCTCCTCAAGGTGCGCCCTGCTTCTCGCCTGCCGGAGAGCATCGAGGTTTTCGACCACCGGAAACAGGTTTTCGTGCTGCATTCGCAGGAAATCGTGCCAGAGGAAATCGCTGACTCCCAGGAGCCGCGCCAGCGCATCCAGCACTTCGGGGCGTTCGAGAGAAACCATGGCTTCGGCCCACTCCGGCTGTGCGAACAGGTGCGAAACAAGCTCGCGGAAATGCATCATCGCCGACTCCGGGTTTGGCGACTGCGGCAGCAAATGCGTAAACTGTTTTACCAGCAGGGTCGCCACCCGTAGCTGGTAGAGCTCGCGCGCATCTGTAATTTTTTGGCCCTGGACGTTCGTGAGAAAAAGCGTGTCGTGTACCCGGCTGCCTACGGAACTCACCATCACGCGCACGATTTGAATGCCGTTCAGGGACAGGGCATTTGTCAACTCGTACAGGAAGCCGATCGTATCCGCAGCGTCGATGCGCAACACCGTGCGCCTTTTAGACAGCGTGTTGTCAATGGCGATATCTACCGGCAGCAATGTTTCCTTTACCTGCTCAATCTCGCTTACTTTCAGGGCGACGCGCCGGGCAATTTCCCCCAGAACATCGTGACTCCTTCTGTCGCGCAGACCGGTTACAAATCTGGACAGTTCCTCCTGGTATTTTTCCCAGACCTGCGGGGTAAGCGTAGTCCGCGCGGAGCTCACCCGGAACACATCGATGATTTTGGCCTTGCCGCCTGTATCGCTGCCCAAAACAGTGCGGCGCCCACGCTGTCTGAGCGCATGTGTCCGTCTGGGCGCGGATGTGCCCGGCATCGACTTTTCGTAGGTGAAGACGGCGCCCTGCAAGATGTTGATGTCATAATCGAAAAAGAGGCCACAAATCAGGGAAAGAGCGCCTAAATAATCATATCCGATAATCGTGACCTGCCATTCTCCGGGCTCTGCCGGCTGGACGTGAAGCGCCACAGGATTCTCCGGTGTCAGGGTCGCCACCAATCTGGCGTGCCGGCTGATTTCGTTCGGTTCAAACGTGGCGACATAGGCGGCATCCAGACGGGAAATGTGCGGGACCAGCTCCTGTGG
>CAZTNL010000473.1:0-3274 GCA_964614885.1 uncultured Calditrichaceae bacterium
TCTTGAGCAAAATCCGCGGGGTAGTGCCTCCGATCGCCGGTCTGGATCTTTCGCCAGTGGTTTTGATCATTGCGCTGTCCCTGATTCGCAACATCCTCTTCCCGGGGTACTGACGAAATCTTGCTGCTGTATTAAATCTCACAGGAGGTGGTTACCTTGAAACTCACCCCGTTAGACATCAAGAAACAGGAATTCAGAAAAGGGATGCGCGGCTACGACCCGGTCGAGGTCGATGCGTTTCTCGAAATGGTCTCCGAGGAGATGGAGGAGCTGATCCGCGACCGGACAGAGCTGGCGGACGAGGTGCTGAAACTGAGGACGCAACTTCACGATTACAAGAGTGTCGAGAAAACCCTGCAGGATACTCTCATGAGCGCGCAGGAGTCGGTCAAGGAATCGAAAGAGAATTCCAACCGGGAAGCTGAGCTCGTCTTAAGGCAGGCGGAGCTCACGGCGGAAAAGATCGTCGAGGATGCGCGGCTAACACTGGCGAAAATGAAGAACGAGCTGGTGCTGGTCAAGTCACAGAAAGAATCGTTCGCGCGCCGCTTGCGGCATTTGCTCGACTCGCAGCTCGAATTGATCCGTGTCCTCGAACTTGACGATCTCGGATTTGGGCGCTTTGAGGGCCCGGCCTACGAGCGGCGGACCACACGGCCGCGGCGAACGGCCCAGCCTGAACGCAGCGAGACCAACGTTGAATTTGGTGAAGTCGATGACACGCCGCGGGCGCAGGAAGAAGCGGCCGAGGAAAGTGCCGCAGCCGCTGAGCCGCACGGCCTGCACTGGGGCAAACGCCAGGCGGTCAAAGAGGAACCGAGCGATACGACGGAGCCGGAAGTGCAAAGTCGTATTTCCGACCAGTTGCTAACCTGATGGAGGATGGATGCAAAATTTGAAGGCGCAAATTGGCGAAGCCCACGACTTTCTTGCGCAAAAGACGCAGCTAAAACCAGAAGTCGGAATCATTTTGGGCACCGGCCTGGGCGCGCTGGCTGAGGAAATCGAAGCCGAGGCGGTCGTCTCGTACGAGACCATTCCGCATTTTCCGGTATCCACGGTCGAAAGTCACGCCGGCCGCCTGATCTTCGGCACGATCGGCCGCAAATCGGTTGTCGCCATGCAGGGACGCTTTCATTATTATGAAGGCTACTCCATGCAGCAACTGACTTTTCCGGTGCGGGTGATGAAAAGCATGGGCGTGCATACGCTGCTGGTTTCCAACGCGTGCGGCGGCATGAACCCGATCTACCGGCCGGGAGATATCATGGTCATGTCCGACCATATCAATCTGCTGGGTGGCAACCCGCTTATCGGCAAGAACGATGATGATCTCGGGCCGCGGTTTCCCGATATGTCGGAGCCGTATTCGAACGAGCTCATCGAGCTCGCCGAGACCATCGCTCTCGAAGAAAAAATCAGAATTCAAAAGGGCGTGTATGTGGCCGTGGCCGGTCCCTGCCTGGAAACGCGGGCGGAGTACCGCTTCTTGCGCGGCATTGGCGCAGATGTCGTCGGCATGTCGACGGTGCCGGAGGTGATTGTCGCGGTGCATAGCGCCATGAAGGTGCTCGGTTTGTCGGTGGTGACCGATGCCTGTTTCCCCGATGCGCTCAAAGCCGTCGACATCCAGGAAATCCTGCGCGTGGCCGCCGAGGCCGAGCCCAAGCTCACGCTGATGATGAAGCGTGTCGTCGAGCGCATCTAAGCTCAATTTAACGTAGAAACTTACTTGCGATGTACAAGGAATTACCTGCAAACTTGAACTTCCCCGAGCTCGAACGCGAGGTCCGGACCTACTGGGAAGAGAAAGACATTTTCCGCAAGAGCATCGAAACGCGGGATGCGGGCAAACCGTTTGTCTTTTTCGAAGGACCTCCGACCGCCAACGGCCGGCCCGGAATTCACCATGTGATTTCGCGCACCATCAAGGATCTTGTCTGTCGCCTCAAGACCATGGACGGCTACCGCGTGGAGCGCAAAGCCGGCTGGGACACGCACGGGCTGCCGGTCGAAATCGAGGTCGAGAAAGAGCTCGGCATCACGAACAAAGACCAGATAGAAGCTTATGGGGTCGACAAGTTCAACGAACGCTGCCGGCAAAGCGTCTGGAAGTACAAGAGCGAATGGGACGAGCTGACCCGGCGCATCGGCTACTGGGTCGACCTCGAACACCCGTACGTGACCTACGAGAACGACTACATCGAATCGGTCTGGTGGATCCTCAGCCAGTTCTGGAAAAAGGGATTGCTGTACCAGGGATACCGGATTACGCCCTACTGCCCGCGCTGTGAAACGCCGCTTTCCAGCCACGAGGTGTCGCAGGGCTACCAGGACGTCGAAGACCCGTCCGTCTATGTCCGGATGCCGCTGAAGGGGCAGGCCAACACGGCCTTTTTGGTTTGGACCACCACGCCGTGGACGTTGATTTCAAACGTGGCGCTGGCGCTCAACCCGAAGATAGAATATGTGAAGGCGCGCCACGGCGATGAACTGCTGATTCTGGCCAAGTCCCGGCTGTCGCTCCTCGGAGAAACGGCCGAGGTGGTCGAGTCGCTGCCGGGATCCGATCTGCTCGGTCTCGAATACGAGCCTCTGTTCACGTTTTGCCCCTCCGACAGGAAGATGTACTACACGGTGGCCGGGGAGTTTGTCTCCACCGAGGACGGATCCGGCATCGTACATATCGCGCCGGCGTTCGGCGAAGACGATTACAAGGTGGGGGTTCAGAATGAGTTGCCGGTGTTGCAACCGGTGGACAAGAGCGGCCGCTTCGAGGAAAACGTCACCCCGTACAAGGGGCAGTTCGTAAAGGACGCCGACCCGCAGATCATCGCCGACCTGGAGAAGATGGGCCGGTTGTTCAAGGCCGAGAATCACCTGCACAGCTACCCGCACTGCTGGCGTTGCAGCTCTCCGCTCCTGTATTTCGCCAAAAAATCCTGGTTTGTCCGCACCACGTCGGTAAGAGATCGTCTGATTCGCAACAACCAGACGGTGAACTGGTACCCGCGGGAAGTGGGCGAAGGACGGTTTGGCCAGTGGCTGGAAAACAACGTCGATTGGTCGCTGTCGCGCGACCGCTACTGGGGCACGCCCTTGCCCATCTGGACGTGCGAGTCCTGCGGCGAAGCGCATTGCATCGGCAGCGTTGAGGAGCTGAAGCAGCGTTCCGGGGGCGCCGATATCGACGACCTGCACAAGCCGTACATCGACGAGGTCCTGCTCACCTGTGAAAAATGCGGCGGCGACATGCGGCGCGCCAGTGAAGTGA
>CAZTNL010000474.1:0-3271 GCA_964614885.1 uncultured Calditrichaceae bacterium
GGAACTTCTTCGAACGGGGTGCCCGGCGCATCAGCCCCTTCTTTATTCCGATGATGATTGCCGATATTGCTCCCGGTTACATTTCGATTCGTTACGGGTTGAAAGGGGCCAACTTTGCTACGGTTTCCGCCTGCGCTTCAAGTTCGCATGCGATTGGCGAGGCATTTCGGACCATCCGGCTCGGCGAGGCGGATGCTATGGTCTGCGGCGGTGCCGAAGCCTGCATTACGCCGCTGGGCGTCGGCGGTTTCAATGCGATGAAGGCTCTTTCAACGCGGAACGAAGCGCCGGAAAAGGCGAGCCGTCCCTTCGACAAGAAGCGCGACGGTTTTGTGATGGGGGAGGGCGCAGGCATCCTCATCCTCGAAAGCCTGGCGCATGCCCGGGCCCGCAATGCCCGAATCTACGCGGAAGTGGCGGGCGTGGGCTACACGGCCGATGCCTACCACATCACAGCACCGGCGCCGGGTGGTGAAGGCGCCAGGGTTGCCATGAAGCGTGCTATCGCTGTGTCCGGCATGCAACCTGAGGACATCGATTATGTCAACACCCACGGCACGTCGACCGCATACGGCGACGTGGCCGAGACCCAGGCGATCAAATCCGTGTTCGGCGGTCATGCGTACAAGCTGAGCATCAATTCGACGAAGTCGATGATCGGGCATCTGCTGGGCGCCTCCGGCGGCGTCGAGCTGATAGTGTCGACGCTCAGCGTTGTTAACGATCGAATTCATCCAACCATCAACCAGGAAATTCCGGATCCTGAGTGCGACCTGGACTATACCGCCAACGAGGCACGCGCGCGTGTCGTCACTGCAGCGTTATCGAACTCTTTTGGATTTGGAGGACACAACGTTTCGGTAGTGGTCAAGAAATTTGCAGAATAGTTTTTTTGACAGAGTCCTGGCCCTTCCCGGTTCCTGGCTGACAAAACATTTCGGTCGGGGCGGGCATGAAGCGCCGGTCATAGATTTTGCTGCTCTCAAAGAGACCCTGGGGTATGAACTCGAGGACGAGGCTTTGTTTACCCAGGCGTTGAAACACCGCTCGTACCTGCCGGTTACGCATGAACATCGAATAGACTCCAATGAGAGGCTGGAGCTGCTAGGGGATGCCGTGCTTGGCCTGGTCGTAGTCGAGTTCCTCTACAATCGGTTCCCCCGGAAAGAGGAAGGGGAGCTCACCAGTATGAAGTCGCTCATCGTCAGCCGCAAGATTCTCGCGCGCAGCGCCAAACAAATGCACCTGGGCGACTATCTTCTGCTCAGCGAAGCGGAGGACAAAGCCGGAGGCCGCAAGCGCTCTTCGATCAATGCCGATGCTATGGAATCGGTCATCGGCGCAATTTACATCGACGGCGGCCTCGACAGCGCCCGCACTTTTATTGAGGACAAGGTGCTGGGTGATTTCGAAGAGGTCATTCAGGACGAGCTGCTCACCAACTTCAAGAGTATGCTTCTCGAATACTCGCAAAGCCAGAACCTCGGTTCCCCGTCCTATTTCGTGCAGTCGGTCAGAGGGCCGGATCATGAGCGCGTCTTTACCATCCAGGTCCGTTTGCAGAACGATGTCCTCGGCTCAGGCACGGCCAACAGCAAGAAGCGCGCAGAACAACTGGCCGCCCGCCAAGCGCTGAAGCAGCTCTGCATTCTTTAATCCAGCCCCTTTCTTAACGGCGCACTAATTCCTTTCCAGAATCATCGCCGCTGCCATGGCGCCGGCGGCGCATATGCTGATCAAGCCGTAGCGTGCATTCCGGCGCTTCAGTTCGTTGGCAAGCTCGCTCACCATGCGGCCACCGGTCGCGGCAAACGGGTGCCCCAGCGCTATCGAGCCACCGAGAGGATTAAGCTTTTCGGGGTCCACCTTGCCGATGGCCTCTTCCTTCCAACCTTGCTCCCAGCCGCGCAGATTGCAGGCGACCTGCGCGCCGAAGGCTTCGTGCACTTCCAGGATATCGATATCGTCAAGCTTCAGGCCAGCCCTTTTCAGCAGACGGGGCACGGCAAGACATGGCCCCATCAGCAGCCCGTCGTTCGGGTCGATGGCGGCGTATTCGAAATCTTTGATAAAGGCGAGTGGCTCGCGCCCTTCCTGTTGTGCCCGCGCTTCGGACATCAGCAGAACCGCGGAAGCGCCGTCGGTGAGCGGACTGGCATTCCCGGCGGTGATCGTGCCTTTGGCGCTGCGGTCGAAAACAGGCTTCAGCTTTGCCAGCTTTTCCGGCGTCGTGTCGGCGCGGATGAGCAGGTCCCGGTCGACGCCGTCCAGCGGGTGGATTTCGGCGGTCAGCCGGCCGTCTTCGGTGGCGGCGTGCGCGTTTTTGTGACTGCGATAGGCGATCTCATCCTGCTCTTCGCGGCTGATCCGCCACTCCTTGGCCATGAGCTCGGTGTGCTCGCCCATGGTGAGACCCGTGGAAGGTTCGGCGATGGCCGGGGTGTCCGGTTTAAAGTGCCACGGGCGCGTCTTCAGAAATATCTGTAGCCGCTGCCCCATGCTTTTGGCAAACGAAGCGTCTACCAGAATGCGGGAGAACTCGCGGCTGAACAGAATCGGCGGGTTGGACATGGATTCTACCCCGCCGGCGATGCCAACCTCACTGCGCCCGGCCATGATCGAATCGTAGATCGCCGTAAGGGCGTAGACGCCGCTGATGCAGTTGTTGGAGACAGTGTGCGCCCCGATTTTCGCGGGCAGGCCGCAGCTAAACACCAGTTCACGCGCGATGTTCGGAATGTGCGGGTCGAAGATGACCGTGCCGTAGGCGAGCTCGTCGATGCTTTCGCGGTCGAGCTTGTGCTTTTCCACGAGCCCGTTCACCGCATGTCGGCCGAGTTGCAGGGAAGTGTACTTTCTGAATACGGTGCCGGCCTTCACGAACGGGGTGCGGGCGCCGGCGATAACTGCGACGCGGGAAGATTTGTTTGCCATATTTGCCTCCTGAGCAAGTTCACGCTAACCACAATTTGTCATTCGCAATTTGTAATTTGTAATTCGTCATTTGTAATTCGTAATTCCCCCAGCCGCTCCGTTGTTTTGGCTCTCCCGAAAGTGTGGATTCCTTTTCAACACCCAAAGATGCCCTTTGCCGCCAGATACGGCAGGAGGAGATAGAGAAACGAATCCCGGACCAGGTAGAACAAAATGAGCGCAGTGACTACCTTCCAACCCTTTTCTTTCACGAATCCTTTGAAGCCGCGCTCTTTCCAGAGGCGGAGCCATTCCTCCGCGAATTTCGGTTTGAGCAGCCCGTGGATTGCTGAGCGCT
>CAZTNL010000475.1:0-3257 GCA_964614885.1 uncultured Calditrichaceae bacterium
AAGGTGGGACAGCCCGTCATCGGCCTGGAAGTCGAAAGCTCTCGGGTCGTCGGCGTCCGAACGGCGTCCGGGGTGGAGAAGTGTGAAACCGTGATCGTCGCCGGCGGGTCGTGGTCGGGGGCCATACTCGCGTCCGCCGGGCTGAACGTGCCCGTACGTCCGGTGCGGGGGCAGATCGTTGAGCTGTCCGTGCGCCCCCAGTTTCTCAGACAACTGCTGCACACCGGTAAATGCTACCTCACGCCTTGGCCGGACGGCCGCACGATTCTCGGCGCCACCATGGAAAAAGTGGGTTACGACAAAACCGTGACCGCTGGCGGCGTGAATGCCCTGCTGGCGGCAGCGACGGATTTGGTGCCTGAGCTCGGTGCGGCGGCCATCACAAACACCTGGGCTGGGCTGCGGCCGGACACCAGCGACAACCTGCCGGTGCTCGGGCGGACACCGCTAAAAAATCTCGTGCTCGCGACCGGCCATTTCCGTAACGGTATCCTGCTGACTCCTGTGACCGCACAGCTTATTCTTGAATTGCTGACTGAGAAGCCGCTGTCGCATGCGCTCGAACCCTTTTCGGTCGAGCGATTTCAAACGGATGCCTGAGAAGCCGAAAGCGCCTCGTGACATAAGATAATGGAAATCATGTTCGACAGAATTAAGGCGGCCAGAACAACACTGGCCGGACACGCGCACCGGACGCCGGTGGTCACATCCCAAACCCTGGACGAGCGTGCGGGTGGGCAGGTTTTTCTCAAGTGCGAAAACTTTCAACGAGTTGGCGCTTTCAAGTTTCGGGGCGCCTTCAACGCCATCTCGAATCTGTCCGCGGATGAAAAGGCCCGCGGCGTTCTGACCTACTCATCCGGAAATCATGCGCAGGCGATCGCTTTGGCCGGCCGGCTGCTCGGCGTGCAGGCGACCATCGTTATGCCCAACAACGCGCCGGCCACCAAGCGCGCAGCCACCGAAGGGTATGGCGCCAAAGTGGTGGAGCACGATCCGGAGGAGATTACCCGTGAGGAAGTGGCCCGCGGTCTGCTGGAGCAATTTGGGATGACGCTCATTCCGCCCTACGATCACCGAGATGTCATCGCCGGGCAGGGCACTGCCGCCCTGGAGCTGTTCGACGAATGCGGGACGCTGGATATGCTGCTGGCGCCTTGCGGCGGTGGCGGGTTGCTCAGCGGTTCGGCGGTCGCGGCAAAAAATGTGTGCCCCACCTGTCGTGTCGTTGGCATTGAGCCCGAGCTGGCCGATGATGCCACCCGCTCCTTTCACAGCAAGTCGCTGCACGTGGTCAGGAATCCGCCGACCATCGCGGATGGCACACGCACTCCGTCGCTAGGCCAGCTGACATTTCCGCTCGTGCTCGGGAATGTCGACGACATGAAAACTGTGAGCGAAGATGCGATTTGCGAGGCCGTGCGCTTTCTGTTTTACCGTCTGAAGCTCGTCGTCGAGCCGTCCGGCGCGCTCGGTGTTGCGGCGCTGCTCAGTGGAGCCGTCCAGCCGAGGGGCCGGACCGGTGTCATTCTCAGCGGCGGTAATATCGATGGCGCTACCATGACACACATCCTCCGGGGCGGCACGCCCTGACTCGCACCGCGACTCTGCCTGCGGACAGAGGTTGCCGGACCGGCGTGGCGCAAATCTCTTGCATTTGAAGCCTCTACCTCCTATTTTGGGTTTGCTTTTCCCGGGCAGGATCGTGCCGGGATGAGCCTCCAGGTTGTCCGTATCACATTCACACGCTTTTTTTGTCGCGGGGAGTCGTCGTGAGCAAAAAAATGTCCGAAGGTCAAAGTTTCGAATGCCTCGCAAAGACCCTGACCGGTCTTGAAGAGACGCTGGCGTCAGAGTTGCGCGCTTTAGGAGCAGAAAAGGTAGAAGCGAAACATCGGTCCGTCCGATTCCGGGCTTCGCAGGCCACGA
This sequence comes from uncultured Calditrichaceae bacterium, assembly GCA_964614885.1. GTDB lineage: Bacteria > Zhuqueibacterota > Zhuqueibacteria > Oceanimicrobiales > Oceanimicrobiaceae > JAJDAG01. The sequence goes on from CAZTNL010000475.1 coordinate 1,930, forward strand.
TGTATCGCGCCAACCTGTGCGCTCGAACCGCTTTGCGCATTCTGATGCCGGTAGCAACGTTTCGCGTGCGCAACGAAGAGCATTTGTACGACCGGGTGCGCGCCCTGGACTGGGGAAACTTCATGTCGGTTGATGCCACACTGGCGGTCGATAGCGTTGTCAGCTCGCCGCATTTTCGCCACTCCAAGTATGTGGCGCTCAAGACCAAAGATGCGATCGTCGACCGGTTTCGCCAGGAGTTTCACCGGCGGCCGTCCGTAGATGTGGTGCGTCCGGATCTGCGGGTCAACGTCCATATTGCACAGGAAACCTGTACCATCTCTATCGACAGTTCGGGCGACTCGCTGCACAAACGGGGCTATCGTCTGCAAAAACACATCGCCCCGCTGAACGAAGTGCTCGCCGCAGGTCTCGTCCTGCTCTCAGGGTGGGACGGCGCCACACCCTTCCTGGACCCGATGTGCGGCTCCGGCACCATTCCGATCGAAGCCGCCATGATCGCCGGAAATATCGCTCCGGGGTTGGGGCGCAAGCATTTTGGTTTTATGACTTGGCCCGACTTTGACAGCCTCGTCTGGGAGCGTGCGCTCGAAGAAGCCCGCGCCGATATTTGCACCGGCAGCCAGATCGTCTTTGCCAGCGATAAGTCCGAGCGCGCCTGTGTTGTGGCAGAGGCCAACATCAAAAGGGCCGGCCTGGAGGCACGGATCAATCTCTCCCGGGCCGACTTTGCCGACCTTCCGGCGCCACCGGCTCCGGGCATTCTCGTCATGAATCCGCCATACGGGGAGCGTATGCGACCTGCGGATATCTTCGACGCTTACCACCGCGTCGGTGATACGCTGAAACAGAACTTCGCAGGCTATGATGCGTGGATTCTCAGTTCGAACCGGCAGGCCCTGAAGCACGTGGGATTGCGTGCCACGAAAAAACTGACGGTCTTCAATGGCCCGCTCGAATGCCGCTTTCAGAAATTCAGTATGTACACGGGCAGCAAGAAAAGCAAGTACGGGGTTGCTTCCGATTCAACTTGACGTTCGAATCCGACGCGCGGTTTCGGGAAGAATCTCCGTCTGTTAACCAGGAGTGTCTATGCAACTATTTGTTGGAACCAGTGGCTTCAGCTACAAGGCGTGGAAGGGCAATTTTTATCCGGAGGACCTGCCCGACAAAGATATGTTGCGCCATTACGGAGAGCGCCTGCCGGCTGTAGAAATCAACAATACCTTCTATCGGCTGCCGAAGGCCGGCATGCTCGAGGGCTGGGGCGCGCAGGTGCCCGGGGACTTTCGTTTTGTGCTCAAAGCCTCCCGGCGAATTACCCACAG
>CAZTNL010000476.1:0-3238 GCA_964614885.1 uncultured Calditrichaceae bacterium
ATTTCTCCGGACTGCCCATTTCCGAACCAGCCAGAAATGCCGCCGGCAAGGAAGTGGTGGACGCCGAATATCCGTTTGCGCTTATCACCTACAAAGAGATTTTCGGCGGGCATTCGCGCACCATGGCCGACTACTGGCTGGCCTCCGCCCACCCCGAAAACTTTGTCATGATGAGCGCACGCGACGCTGAAAAACTCGGGTTGAAGCAGGGAGATCGGGTAAAATTGGTTTCCAGCAGCAACCCCAAGGGGCAATGGCAGCTCAAGGATCGACAGATTCCGGTCGCCGGCAAAGTAATGCCGGTGCAGGGCATGCGGCCGGGCGTGATTGCGGTCTCCTGGCACTATGGCCACTGGGCCTATGGCTCCGGCGATGTTACCGTCGATGGCGCCGTCATCAAAGGGGACGCCCGCCGCGCGACCGGGTTGTGCCCGAATGCGGTGATGCGCACCGACGACCACCTCAAGAACGTCTGCCTCAGCGACCCGATCGGCGGCAGTTCTTCTTTCTACGACACGCGAGTGAACATCATTCCCGCCTAGACGATGTGAGCGCCGGGCCCCGCAAAAATCTCTCTGCGGGCGGGGTCCGGCTGCTCTGTCATTCCCATTTCAAACCCGGCCCGAACCATCCGCTGACACGCCTGGCCGTCGAAAACTCATCGTCGTCGGTGAGATCTCGTCGAAAACGCGGCTCGAAAGACTGACGACATTCCGTAGCCCGACCTGCCTCATCAGCTTTATTTACAGCAGCTTAAATACATCATCAGAAACCCGCCAGAAGTTGGCATGTGATTTGTCATACTGCCAACCGTATCGTGCAATTGAACTTTCAGTGAAGACTCTATTTATCTTGAAATTGGGAAATTCGGGCCGTATTATCTCTGGCGAACTCAACCCAGAGACGCACAACCCTGAAATTCCAACTTTGTGAATCGCATCGGTCACCAAACAGAAAGGAGTTTTGAAATGAATCTGCGTAAATTTGGTCTGGTCATCGGCATGCTAATGGTCCTCGGCGCGCAACTTTTTGCCCAGGATAACGGCAAGCTCAGCGGTTACATGTTCGGCGACTACTACTACGTCGCAGCCAATCACAACAAGAACATTGAAGACACCAATGGCTTTTGGATGCGGCGGATCTACCTGACCTACGATAAGGGTCTGAGCGATGGTTTCTCGATGCGCTTCCGGATGGAAATGAGCAGCTCCGGTGATTTTTCGACCAAGGGGAAAATGACACCTTTCGTCAAGGACGCCTATTTGAAGTGGAAAAACGAACGCCACAGCATCTACCTCGGCCAGTCGAGTACTCCTACCTGGGATTTGATCGAGCATTTCTGGGGGTACCGCTCTGTAGAGAAGACCCCGCTTGACCTGCAGAAGTTTGGCTCGTCAAGAGACTTCGGCATTGCGTTTAAGGGAGCGCTTGACTCGGGCAAAAAAGTCGGTTACCACGTCATGTTTGCCAACGGCAGCGGCACGGGCACCGAGAACAACAAGGGCAAAAAGATCCTCGCCAGCATCAACGCCAAAACGGACGCAGGTTTCATCGTCGAAGGCTATTTCGACTTCGAGGAAAGACCCGGCGAAACCAACCGCTACACGCTGCAGGGATTTGCCGGTTATGACAACAAGAGTTTTCGTCTTGGCGCGATGTACGCCCATCAGGGCCGGCAGGTCGCCGGAGCCGACAATATGACGCTCGACATCGGTTCCATTTTCGGCGCAGCCAAGCTCTCCGAGAAACTCTGGGGCTACGCCAGAGTGGATAAGATGTTCGACCCGAATTCGAGCGGGCCTGGCATTTCCTACATTCCATTCGATGGCACCGCCAAATCGACCCTGCTCATCGGCGGCCTCGACTATCGTCCGGCCAAGAACATTCACCTGATGCCGAACGTGGAAGCGGTCGTTTACAGCAACGACGGCGCAAACCCGGACAACGATGTCATTCCGCGCTTCTCGTTCTACTACAAATTCTAACGTGTCGCAATGTAGAGAGGTTATCATGGCTGAAGAAACCACGAAACTGTTGCAAATAGAGGCCGAGCGCCGCGATTTTCTGAAGAAGTTCGGCAGCGGCGTTTTCGCATCTCTGCTGCTTCCGACTATCTTCGACAAAAAATTCTCGGCCCTGGCCGCAAGTCCGGAACCCGCCATCGAATCGGTGCAAATGCCGACGTTGCCGCCGCAGATGCCGGACGAAGATCCGATTATCCGGATGGTCCGCGATCTGAAGCGCGCACTGGCCAAACCGCTCGAAGAGCGCAAGTGGTCGATGGCGATCGATTTGCGCAAATGTGTCGGCTGTCATGCCTGCACGGTGGGGTGCGCGGCTGAAAACAAGCTGCCCCCGGGCGTGGTCTATCGCCCGGTGCTGGAAGAAGAAATCGGAACCTACCCGCACGTGACCCGCCGGTTTATCCCGCGGCCGTGCATGCAGTGCGAAGAGCCGCCGTGCGTGCCGGTTTGCCCGGTCGCCGCCACCTGGAAACGCAAAGACGGCATCGTTGAAATCGATTACGACCAGTGCATCGGCTGCCGTTATTGCATTACGGCGTGCCCGTACAGCGCCCGAACGTTCGATACCGGCCGCTACTATACCGAGCACACGCCACAGGTGGCCGCCGCCTACGTCGGCGGAGAGCAGGCGCGCGTTTACGAAGATGCCCCGAACTTCGACTACGGCAAGGCCCGTCCACGCGAGGAAGGTCAGTCGCCGATTGGCAACGCCCGCAAGTGCCACTTCTGCCTGCATCGCCTGGAAAAGGGCATGCTGCCCGAATGTGTGACCACCTGCATCGGGCGCGCGACCTTCTTCGGCGATGCCAACGACCCGAAGAGCCTTCTTTCAGAGCTGATTTCCAGGCCCAACGTCCTGCACCTGAAAGAAGAGATGGGCACGAAGCCAAAAGTTCACTACCTGCTTTAAGGAGGATGAAAAGCCATGAAAACACAAAACAATTCCTGGAACAAATGGTTCTGGGGAATGACGATCGTGGCGCTGGTGCTCGGGTTGCTCGGCTTGTTCGATCGGATTACCAACGGGCATACCAATGCCAACTACGGATCTTCTGTTCCCTTCGGGGCGTGGGTCGTCGGTTACACCTACCGGAGCGGCCTGTCGGCGCGCGCCTTTCGCATGTCCGCGCGCGTTTGCTTCTCTCCCGTCAAGGCGCTGGCGTAAATCCGCAGGCTCGCCTTCTGGACCGCCCTCGCCACCCTGCGCGTCGTCT
>CAZTNL010000477.1:0-3230 GCA_964614885.1 uncultured Calditrichaceae bacterium
GCCGTTACCGGCTCGACTTGCTCGAATCCGGGTTCAGCTTGTACCTCCCTGTCCTCAGGGAACTCTCCTTCGGCGGGATCGGCAGCAAGCTCGACCTCCTCAAACGGTTGCACAGAAGTGCCGTTGGGCCCCGCTTGCGGAGCGGTCGCCTCGGCCGTGCGCGGCGCGCTGGCTTCGTTAAAGCTTTCGGCGAAGACCGGATCTGAATCAGGCGCCTCAGCCGGCTCGCCGGCCGTACTGGATAAAGTAAAATCGCCCGCGACCAGCGCAGAGGCCACAGGCACCTCATTGACAGAACTGAATTCTGTGTCAGTGTCGGGACCGGCAGGGGTTCCATTTTCACGATTGATCTCAGCGATGAGGCTGAGAATCTCTTCATCGCCCTCGCCGGGGAGCGTTACATTCTCCGGCTTGAAGATATCGAGATCCGAGGGTGAGTCGGTCGGCGGGTTTCCGGTGGCCTGCTCAGGTGTGGCCTGTTGCGCACGCGCGATGTCTGCCGCAGACGGTGCCTGCGATGCATCTGGCGTCTGCACTTGCGCCCGCTTTTTCGGTGCTTTCAGCCAAAGAGTAAAGGCTTCAACCTGTGCTGCTTCAACTTTTTCAGGCGCGCCTTCAAGAAACTCAGCCAACACGCGGGCGGTCTCGTCGAGAACCTCTACGGCGAGGGTTCGGTTCGTATCCGGTATGGCTCCGAGATTCTGCAACGCCTTGCGCGATTTGGCGGCCACTTGTTCGAAGGCCTCGAACCCGTAGACCACGCAGCTAAGCGCGATAGAGCCGAGCAGCCGCTCGCTTTCATTCCAAAAACGGGGATCTTCGGGTCGATTCTGCCAATCCGCCGAAATCTTCTTCAGGCGGGCGATCTGCTGGTCCATATCCTGCTGAAAAACAGCGACCAGCGACGTCGGTTCATGCCCAACCTCGCGTGTGCGGGGGCTGGGCTCAGAAAAAATCGCAGAACTGCCTTCGTCGTCGGATCCGCAGGTCACCTCGACGTTCGGTGCGGCATCCGTGCCGCCGTCAACTTCGGTAAGAAGCGTCCGTGCTTCAATTCGGGGCTGGCTCTCTTCCTTGATTCGCAGCTCCGGTTCCGGATCTGGTTGTGCCTTCGGGAGTTCCTCAGAAGGCAGTTCTTCGATTTCGCTATCTTTTTCTGATGAGTTTTGCGCAGACTGCACGCCCAGAAGCGACTCCAGAGCCTCTACCGAGCCGGGATCCTGCATCGCCAGCAGCACGCTGTTGAACAATGAGTGCGCCAGGCCGTCTATTTCGGCCTTCATCCGTTCGGCGTCGAGATCGGCCTCATACAGGAAGTTCGCTCCCTGCTGCAATCTCTCGGTGAATTCCCGAAACCCCTCGATCTGGGTGAGCGCCGACACTTCATCGGCCGTGTCGTCCGCGGCAACCAGGCGGTCGACCAGGTTGCCGAGCAGAAGATACTTGTCGTCGCCGGCGTTTTGTGCCTCGGCCATCACGGCTTCGAGCTCGCGGGCGAGACATTTAAAAAAGTAACTGTTTGGATTGAAGAAACGATTCAGCAGCTCGCTGTAAAACGTATCTTTTGTCACACTCAGTTCACTCATAACGAATCGGCGCGCCATGCAGCAATCACAGGCTTCCCGCTTCCTAGTTTCTATATGTGTCGTACAGTTTCATCACCGCGGGTACGTATCCGCGGGTCTCTTCATACAACAGGTCGTTGTCGCGGCCGCTCGCGAGCCAGCGTGCTGCCTGACGTTCGCCACCGTTGTAGGCGGCCAGCCCACCATCAACCTGATAGAGATCGATCAACATCGACAGATAACGGCACCCCATGCGAATATTATTGATCGGATCAAACAGCACCTCCTCGGCCGTCGTCCAGCGAATCCCTTCCGGTTTGCACAGAAAGGTAGCGGTGTGGGGCATGATCTGCATGAGGCCGAGAGCGCCCGCCGGTGAAACCACGTCGGGTCGCCATGAACGCGCGCTTTCGTGCGTGATCGTCGCGCAGATGAGGTCGACATCGAGATTGTTGTACTTGACGCTCATCTCGTAGATTTCGTTGGCAATAGCGTACTCCAATTGCTCGTCCTGATCCTTGTTGTAGCGCCGCATGATGCGGATGATCTTCGCGACCGCCGCGGCCCGGACACTGTCGAGAGCCACCGTGGCCCGCATTTGATCTGCCAGTCGTCCTATTTTCTCAAATTCCTGACGCCGCGCATTGATGGTATCAGAGCCAGCCGAAAAGTTGATCATTGAAATGAACATCAACGACATCAACATGATGAAAAGCACCTTCCTCAAAACATTCGCCAGAATTGCAGCAAGCATGAGCGCGAGTCTCCTTTTCGGGTTCTCAGTCACAGTTGTTTTTACACGGAACGCCTCAAATTACGGCGCTCCGGCTCAGCACTTTCTGGTCCTGTCGTAAGTCCTTCGAGAGCGGCGCCTGCTTCAACAGCGTGAGCAAACGCTCGAGGTTTAAGGGTTTGGTGAGCCAGGCATAGATTCCGATCTCCTTTCCACGATTGTGCATCTCCGGGCTGCCGTAGGCGGTCATGATTATCGGGACCACATCCGGGTAGTCGGCGACAATGCGTCGCGCGAGCTCGAGTCCACGGATTCCCGGCAGCCGCAAATCCGACAGCAACACGTCGAAGCTGTCGTCGATCTTATCGAGCGCGGTGTGACCGTCAGGAGCGGTCTCCACCTCGTAGCCTTCTTCCGCAAGTATTTCTTCCAAACCTGCGCAGGTGTTTACGTCGTCTTCTACAACGAGAATTCTCGGCACGCTTTCACCTTCTCATACCAGTTTCACTTCTTCCTTATCGTCAACTTCTGTCACAACATTGACAAAATCGTCGAGTATCTCATGCGCCAGGCTCAGATAGCTGGCGGCTCCTTTGCAATTTTTGTCGAAACCGATGACTGGCTGACCGTGATAGGGGACCTCCGCCAGGCGAATGTTTCTCGGAATCATGGTCTCGAACACCAGGCCCTGCAGAGTATATCGGATCTTCTCGATAACAATTTTAGTCAGTTTATTCCTCAGGTCGACCATGGTCAGCAGGAACCCACGGTATTTCAGCCCGGGATTGTTTTCATTCTTGATGATTCGGGTCAACTTCAAGAAGCGGCCCAGCGCCTTGAGAGCGTAGTACTCACACTGGATAGGCACGATAAGTGAGTCGGCCGCGATCAGCGCATTGAAGGTGAGGTTGCCGAGCGAGGGAGGGCAATCG
>CAZTNL010000478.1:0-3230 GCA_964614885.1 uncultured Calditrichaceae bacterium
GCCAGGTGGTGTGGGAGGGGAGCGGTCGTGAGGCCGCCCCCTATCCCGATTAGCTTTGCAGCAACACTGCCAGCGCCGAGGGCACGAGTTGCAGCGTCAGATTGTCCCAGCCGTGCGGGGAAACCGCCTCGACGACGGCGCAGACAGTGGAGGCCAGCAGAATGCCGCCGTACCATGCTGTCGTGCCGGTCTGGTTGCCGGTGAGCGCCATCCACAGCCAAATCGCCAGGAATGAAGCCAGAAAAACCGCCAGTGACCCCTCTATACTTCGCTTAGCCGGAACGCCTCTTACGGAAAAGACGGTGTACTCGTGTCGGCCGAATCGCGTTCCCACGGGTTCGGCGATGGCGTCGGCGATGCCGGTTACCAGGTAGCCGACGATGGCGGTCTGGCTGAAGCAGAGATTGCTCAGCAGGCCCCCGAGCAGGGTGGCGAGGTAGGGAATGAGGACGAAATAGGTCCGCCGCGGCGCATCCTTTTCGCGGGCGATGCCTTCGTAGAGCAGGTTCCCCTCGCCGCGCACAACCGCAAAGAAAATCACCGCCGAGACCGCTGTTCCGAAAACGAGCAGCGCCGGCAGGCCCCACGCGGTCTGCACGAGCGTGGCGCCGGCAAAAATGAGGAAATGGAAGACCTTGCGCGTGTACCCGGTCTTGAGCTGGAATCTGCTTTTTAGCAGTCCGGCGAGGGCCAGGCAGAGGTAGCCCCAGAGCAGGGCGGGCAGTCCGAAGACGAGGATGTCTGCGGCGGTCGGGAGATTGTGCAGAAAGAAATCCATTGGCGCGGTGGCTTCGGTTCCGGATATCCTAACTCTTCGTCATTCAAAGAATCTTACCGCCAGCCTGTCATTCTGAAAGAATCCTGTTTGAATTATGTACAAGATTGCCCGATGAGGATCTTTGCCGGGAAGCAACAAGTTCCTTACAGGATGACAAACACAGGCTGAGTAGTTGCCTCGAAATAATTCAATCCTTTGTTTTATTGGACTTTGCGTCTCTTTGTCTTTGCGGTTCATGACTTTTTCAGGCTAAAATTGGACGACGGCCTGAAGGCCGAATTGGCGGCGGCCGCTCATGGGCGCGACCGTCACCTTGTCGAAGGAGGTTGTTAAGAAATAGCTCGCGGCAAAGCCGAGCGCGGCGCCGGCGGCAACGTCCTCGAAGAAATGTTTATCCGCGTAGAGCCGGCTGAAACCCACAAAAGTTGCGGCAGCATAAGCCGGAATGCCATAGCGGGTGCCGTATCTTTTTTGCAGAAAAGTGGCGGCGGAGAAAGTGGCCGAGGTGTGACCGGACGGGAAAGAGTCATTGTCGCTTCCGTCCGGGCGAGTTTTGTCGATCGCATGTTTGAGGCCGACCGTGACGATGGTGGTAAGCGCCAGCGATTCGAAAAGCTGTATCTGTCCGCGCCGGTCATGTTTGAGCTGACCGATTCCAAAGCCGGCGGCGGGAAGGAGCAGGAGCAGGACATCTCCCGCTGTTTTGACCGCGCTCTGGCCTGGCCGGTCCGAAGCGAGGTCGTCCGCGGCGCTGCCGCAGAGCAGGATGAACGCGAGGCTCAGGCTCAGAAGGCGCATTTTCAGGCGGCGAATCTTGTAGGGCTGGTTTTTTCGGGACCCGGGCCGTGGCCAGGGAGCGTGGATGCGCCCGGGCAAATTGATCACAGCGGCGTCTTATCGAGAAACATAAAGAGGTAGAGCACCGGCAGGTAGATGATCGAGACGTGCAGCAACTGTTTGGCGCTACGGTTCGACTTGCGCAGGGCGAGTTGCACGCCGTAGATCAGAAAAATCGCGCCTGCCAGGAACGCGCCGGCGAAATAGACCTGTCCGGTCAAACCGAGCAGGGTCGGCAGCAGGCTGACTGTCAGCAGGGCGATGCAGTTGGCGACGACGTGGAAGCCAGTGCTCGTGCCCAATTTGTCCAGCACCGGCAGCACGCGGAAGCCGCCGCGCGCGTAGTCTTCGCGATAAATCCAGGCGATGGCCAGGAAGTGCGGCAACTGCCAGAAAAAGAGGATGGCGAAAAGAACCCACGCTTCGATGCCTGCCGAGTTGCGGACCGCGGTCCAGCCTCCCATCGCGGGCAGCGCGCCGGGTACGGCGCCGAATACCGTGGAAAAAGATGTCGTGCGCTTCAGCGGCGTGTAAATGAAGACATAGCTGGCGAGGGTGGCGAAAGCGAGTGCGGCCGTGAGCAGGTTGGCAAAAAGTGCCAGCTGCAGAATGCCGGCCGCTGAAATTGAAACGCTGAACCACAGCACGTGCGCCGGCTGGAGTCGGCCCGCGGGCAGCGGCCGGTTTTGCGTCCGTTTCATTTTGGCGTCTATTTTACGCTCGATGAGCTGGTTGAGCGCGTTGGTTCCGGCGGCTACCAGCCAACTGCCCACGAGTGTGTGCAGCAGCAGCGCAAAATCGAGCGTGCCGCGGGTTGCCAGGTAGAAGCCGCCAAAGGTGCTGACGATAACCATGAAGGTCACGCCCGGTTTGGTGAGCTCCCAGTAGTCTTTCAACTGGCCGAGCAGCCGGCTTGCTGCGCCGGTGTCGCCGTCAGGATGCTGATGCATGTTTGATCGCATAGTTATGATGAAGTGTTCCTTCTTGAGGTTCCAGGTACAAGTAGGCGCGCAGCGCAATTGTCAGGCTCGTGGCCAGGATAAAGGCGCCGTTTGCCACATGCGCGGTCGTTGGCAGCACAGCCTTCCTGGTCCATATTGTGAAAGCCGCTAAAACGATTTGCGCGACCAGGGCAATCAGCAAAACCAGCGCCGGTCTCAGCAGTTTGCTCTGCGTTCGGTGATGGCGCGCGATGCGAAAAACCGTGAGCAGCACAAACACGGAAACGACGACCGCTCCCAGCCGGTGCAGAAAGTGGATCGCGATTGCCTGCGACGCAATATCAGGAATTATCCGGCCAAAAGCCAGTGGAAAATCGGGGATGGCCAGGCCGGCGCCGCTGTGTCGCATGATGGCGCCGAGGATGAGCTGAATGTAGACCGCGAGCGTAGTGGACACCGCCAGATTGAATGCCGCCGGGCGGTTGCCCCGAGCGAGCATCCGCTCGCGTTCGACCCAGCTCTTTGAGGTAAAGATCGCCATCGAAACCGTCATCATGAAAAATGCCTGCGCCAGGCAGCCGTGCAGCACCGAAACCGGCGTCGGCAGCAGGTAAAGAACCGTGATGCCGCCGAGAACCCCCTGTGCAATGACTGCTGCCAGCGCGCCGGTGGCA
>CAZTNL010000479.1:0-3227 GCA_964614885.1 uncultured Calditrichaceae bacterium
CCGGCATCTGCCCGATGATCGCCTGGCGCAAGGCTTCGCAGCGTAACCTCAGGCGTGGCTTTACGATACCGCTCGCCGTTACGATTCTGGCTGCTGTAGCATTTTTTGCCCTCGGCGTCCGCTCACTCTACCCGTTGGTGTCGTTTTCTCTATGTGTGTTTGTGCTGACGACCATCGCGATAGAGTTTTTTCGAGGGGCGCAGGCGCGGGCCAGGATTTCCGGCCACAAATTGCTTGCCGCTCTGTGGGACTTGACCATGCGCAACAAGCGGCGCTACGGCGGTTACGTCGTGCATATCGGCGTGGTGATGGTCTTCGTCGGCATTACCGGATCAAGTGCATTCAAGACGGAAACGGCAGGCAACATCATGCCGGGCGATACGGTGGCGGTCGGCGATTATATTTTGCACTACGAAGGACTGCGCGACCGCTCCACCGAGCACGCCCAGATCGTTGCGGCCGAAATGAAGGTGGTCAGGGACGGAAAAGTGATCGCCACAATGTATCCGGAGCGCCAGATGTTCCGCAGCGGCGAGCCGGTTACCGAGGTAGCTATTCGGCAGACGCCGAAAGAAGATCTGTATGTGATTTTGGCGGACTTCGAAAAGGATCAGCGGGTTCAGGTCAAAGCGCTGGTCATCCCATTGGTCTCATGGATCTGGATGGGCGGCGTGGTCATGATTTCCGGCACGCTGATCGCGCTCGGCCCGGACCGGCTGAAGAAGATGAGTGCCCAGCTGCCGTTGGTGACCGGGAAAGCCCTCAAAGCGGAGGTGGAGCATGCGATATAGGATATTGAAATCCACCCTGTTGCTCGGAGCATTGCTCGTGCAAAACCTGTTGGTGGCGGCCCCGCAAACGGCCACGGTTGGCGACATCAAGAACAGCCTGGTTTGCCAGTGCAATTGCGGCATGACGGTGGAAGCCTGCGAAGGTTCCATGGCATGCGAGTCGTCAAAAAAGCTTACGGAAGAGGCGGCGGGATATCTCGCTCAAGGCTTAGACCGGCAGGCCGTGCTGGCGGCTTTTACTGCGAAGTACGGCGAACAGATCCTGGCGGCTCCCACCAAGAGCGGATTCAATTTGACGGCGTGGGTGCTGCCCTTTGCCGCGCTTCTTTTTGCCTCTCTCGCCATCACCTTTGCTCTGAAGCGGTGGGTGAGAGTGCAGCCTGCCGGCGCGAACCAGGGCGGCCAGCGCAAGAAGGGTTCTGAGAAGAACACTCCCTATGAAGATCAACTGGACAAGGTGCTTCGGCATTTGGACTAAACGGGGACACTCCGATGAATGATATTCTGCTTATTTTGATCATGCTGGTTTCGGCCGTGTACGTAGCGCAACCGTATTGGCGCCGCGCGGTGGCGGCCCGAAGCCCACGGGGAAACCACGTGCTGGGGGAGCTCATCGAGAAACGCGACGAGCTCCTGGCAGCCCTCAAAGAGATCGAATTCGACCACGCCACCGGCAAGATGGCGGATGACGATTTTGCGGAAATGAATGAGCGCTATCGCAATGAAGCCGTCACCGTTCTGAAGCGCCTCGATGCGCTCGGCGGGGGCAATGGCGCCTCCAAGAAACTGGAAAAGGACCTGGCGAAACTGCGCTCAAAGCGGAGCCGCAAAAAGACAAAGTTCTGCGCAAGTTGCGGGAGGCCCGTCTATTCCGACGATCAATTTTGCAGCGGCTGCGGCAGCAATCTAAAAGCTTAAGGAGCGGCGAAGATGAAAAACTGTGTTTTGGTGGCAGTTCTATGCCTGACCGCCGTGACGGAATCCGGCGTCGCGGGCTCCAGCCAGGCTGCGGATGGGACTTTGCGGGGCACACTCTACAACGGTAGTTTGCCCGCTTCCGGGCGGCCGGGCGTCGCCGATGCCGCCGTGGTTTTGCACAAATATGTTGATGGCAAGGATAGCGGCGACAAGCCCGCAACCGCGGTTACCGATGCCGGCGGCCGCTTTACTTTCGAAGGACTGGCTGTCGGCAAGCGATATGCCTACTACCCCTCAACCAGGTTCGCCGGCGTCGAGTATGATGGGACGCCGGTAAGTATGACAGCAGACACGCTGGACCGGCGTAGCGACATCGTTGCTTTTGAAACAACGCGTGCGGACTCGGCCATCAGTGTGCCGATGCACCATCTGGTCGTTACACCCGGAGCAGGCAAGCTCCAGGTGAAGGAAATTCTCCTGTTTACCAATCGTGGCCGGAACACTTATGTTGGCAAAAAGACCGGCGAGCGCGATATCGTTCTGGACCTGGAAGTGCCGGCCGGCGCCGAGGAGGTGAAGTTCGGCGGTGACCTGATGAGTTGCTGCGCAGTGGTCGCCGACAATCACGTTTTCGACACCATGGCGTTCAAGCCCGGGATGCGCCAGGAAATATTGAGTTACCTCCTGCCGTACGAAGACACCTCTGCCGGCCTGGAGAAGCAGGTCGTATTTCCTACCCAGGCGCTCGACATTTTTCTGCCGGAAGGTACGGGTGTGCTGAAGACCCCCGGCTTCGAGTCCCAGGGGGCCTTTGCCATACGCGGCCGGAACTACCAGCGCTACACAGGCACAAATCTGAATGCAGGCACTCCGCTAAGGCTGGCGTTCAGTGACCTCCCCACCGCTCCAAAGGACTGGCGCTGGCTGGCGCCTCTCGCTTTCGGCTTGCTGGTCATTGGCAGCATCGCTGTTTATCGCTGGTGGCGAAGGTCGAAAGCAGCGGTTGCCGACGCTGCCGATGAAGCTGACCCGGCTGAACGGACGAATGATGAAAGACAACGCCTGCTCGACGAAATCCTGCAGCTCGATGATGCCTACGAGGCCGGAAGCATCGATGGCACGGTCTACACAGAGGCCAGAGAGAAGTTGACGAGCCTCGTCCTTGGCCTGGAGAATCAGCCAGGCGGTGGGAAAACAGAAATGGAGGACGCGTCCGATGAAAATGGATAAGATGATGATGGCTTCCGCAGGCACTGCCCTGGTTTTCTGCCTGCTGATCGCGTGGGCCTTCTACCACACTCTGAACATGGATTCCTCCGCTGGCTACGAGACTGAAGCTGCTGCGCCACCCAAGGCCGTCATGGCAGAGTCGCAGGAGCTCAATGAGGCACGCCTGAGTGATGCCGCCGATAAGGGAGAGGTGGTGCCCGGCCAGAGCATGGAGCAGGTGCGTGCGGCGATCGGTGACCCGGTGCGCGTTGACACGACCCGGCTGGAAGGTCGGCGGATGACCATCTG
>CAZTNL010000480.1:0-3221 GCA_964614885.1 uncultured Calditrichaceae bacterium
GGTTCGGCGACAACCTCACCTGCCGCAACCTGAGCGTCATCTGGCTCAATGAGAGCTTCGCCACCTACTGCCAGTGGCTCTGGGACGAGGAGAATCTCGGCGAGCAAACGCTCCTCTTCAACCATCAGACGGCTCTCGATCTCTACCTTTCCTACGTGGCCAACGCTCACATCATTCGCCCGCTCGAGTACCACCATTTCGACACCCCCGCCGACATGTACAACACCGAGCACACCTACCTGAAGGGGGCCATGGTACTGCACATGCTGCGGCGCACTCTCGGCGACGACGGTTTTTTCAACGCGCTGAGCTACTATCTGCACAAGCACGCGTTTCAGAATGTGGAGAGCAACGATTTCAAAATCGCTATCGAAGAGGCCACGGGCAGAAATCTCGACTGGTTTTTTGACGACTGGGTCTACGGCGGCGGCCATCCCGTGCTGGAGGTCAGTTACGACTACCTGCCAGGCCGGAACCTGATATCGCTTTCGGTCAGTCAGGTGCAGCCGCTGGTGGATGGGCAGGGATTGTTCACCCTGCCGGTGCGCGTAACCGTAGCCACGGCGAGCGGACAGAAAACCCACGACTTGTGGGTCGAAGAAGCAAATGAAGATTTCGTACTGGAAACCGACGGCAAACCGCTGATGGTGAGCTTCGATGGCGAGGGCAGCCTGGTGGCCGATATCCGGTTTGCGAAGCAGCCGGAAGAGCTGCTTTACCAGTTGCAACACGATGCGCTGGCCGGACGCATACGCGCTCTGCGCCAGCTCGCGCAGAAGTTTCCCACACGCCCCGAAACGCTGCCGGCGTTTTCACAGATTATCTCCGGCGACGACTTTTGGGGATTGCAGGCGGAAGCCGCGCTCCAGCTTGGGGCCGTCCGCACACCGGCGGCGGAGCAGCTTCTGAACACCGCGCTGAAATCGCCGGCCTACCGGGTGCGCAAGGCGGCCGCGCTGGCGCTGGCTCGTTTCGGTACCGCTTCCGCGGCGGCAACTTTGCGCCAGGTGGTGGCTGGGGATTCGCAAACCGACGTCGTGGCTGCGGCCCTGATTTCTTTGGCGAAAGCCGACCCAAACCTGGATGCGAAATTCGTCCGCAAACAGCTCAACCGCCCGGCCTGGTACGATGAAATTACCCTGGCCGGCATCGACGCGCTGGCCGAGCTGTGCCGGCCGGAGCTGGTCTCCACCATCAAACCCTTTGCCGCCGCGCCGCACAACCAGGATGTCCGCCTGGCAGCGCTCGAAGCCTGGAAAGCGTGCAGCCCACAGGATGCGGCGTTGCACAAAACGCTCATCGCCGACGCTGTGATGGCGCCCTTCCGCGTGCAACTCCGGGCCATTTCGATGCTGGGCGAACTTTATGTTGAAACGGCGAAGAAAACTCTGGAACAGATTGCTGACAATTCCGGCGATGTCACCTTTGCGGTCGCGGCAAAGAGGGCGCTGGATAAAATAGAAAGCGTGGAGGAGCAGGGAAAATAGGTCCCAACCCGTCGCGGGCCCCCCTGAGGCGGGGAAAAGCGCCTGGCCGGATGCGGCTACTGGTTACCGGCGGCTATTCGCTTTCGCGCAGGTCGACAACTTCGGCGTCTTTGGGTATCTTGAACTGAAACACATCGGGCGAGAGCTCGATGTTATCCTGAATATTGGAAATGATGTAGGTGTTGACGTTATCGTTGATATCGACCTGTTCAATCCGGCCGGTCAGCCAGGTATCGCCGTCCACCCAGATCTTCATCGATTTGATGAAGGCCTCCTCGTCCTTCGGGACCAGGGCCAGAACGTAGATCCTGTGGCCGTCGTGTTTTTCTTCACGCAGCAGCTTGGGCTTGTAGTCCTCGGAGTACCTGAAAAGCAGGTCTTTCGGTAGCTGGCCCTCATTCGCATGTCCGAGCCGATCGATAATCACCTGGCCGTCTTTTTTCGAGTAGGTCCACACGGTTTCGCCGTCAGTGACGATTTCCTGGCTGCCGGTCCTGATACGGTAATGATTACCGTTCATCAGCGAGATCGCGCCCTTGACGGTTTGCGTTTCGCCGGCAAGCTCCCAGTGGAACACCTGCTCGAAATTCGCCTGCAACGTCTTCAGCGTTTGGTATCTTTGCTTCACCTTCTTGATAATATCTTTGCCGCTCATGCCCAGCGCCAGAGCGCTCTGGCTGAATGAAATCAAAAGCACCACGCTGCACAAAAATGAGAATCGTTTCATCTTCCGCCTGTTTCCTTAACCCGCATGCTTAACCTTCACCATTGTTTAGTCAGAAAAATTCATAGCCACTGAGGCACGGAGTACACAGAGCTTTATTTTTTGAAAGTTATGGAAATAAACATTTCACGTGTTTCGAAACTGCATTTTATTGTGAGCAGTTTCTCCAAGTCTTTATTTCTCCGTTCCCTCTTTGTCTCTGTGGCGACATTTATGGATTAATCAGGTTCAAATTCCTTCGTGATCTTCGCGGCCTTCGTGGTAAAAAAACTTTTTGAGACCCGTTTTCGATCTTCGGCTAGCCGGTTTAACCCAGATCCATCTCCTCGAGTTCCTCTTCATCGATGAGAACCTGGCGCGCCTTGCTGCCGTCGTACGGGCCGACGATGCCAGCCGCCTCGAGCTGGTCGATGAGCCTCGCCGCCCGCGCATAGCCTATACTCAGACGCCGCTGGATCAGCGAGATCGAGCCTTGCTGGTGGCGCACAACCAGTTTCAGCGCGTGGTTGAAGAGCGCGTCTCGGGCGCCACCGCCGTTTGTTTCGTCCGGATCGAGCAAGTCGGGTGTCGTGTCCAGTTCGACCGGCAGGGTCTGCTTGGGGTATTTCGGCTGCTTGCGGATGTGGCCGATGATGGCCTCGATCTCTTCGACCGAAACGAATGCGCCGTGCACCCGCATCGGCTCCGGGCTCCCCTGCGGAATGAACAGCATGTCGCCACTGCCGAGAAGTTTTTCGGCGCCGTTCAGATCGAGAATGGTGCGCGAATCGGTTTTGGAAGCGACCTGAAAGGCGATTCTCGCCGGAAAGTTGGCCTTGATGACGCCGGTGATCACGTTCACCGAGGGCCGCTGTGTGGCGACGATCAGGTGGATGCCGACGGCGCGGGCCATCTGCGCCAGCCGCGCGATCGGCTCTTCGATTTCGCGCGCCGAGGTCAGCATCAAATCCGCCAGCTCGTCGACGATGAGAACGATATAGGGCAGCGGCTGGTAAGGCTCCTCGTGCTCG
>CAZTNL010000481.1:0-3184 GCA_964614885.1 uncultured Calditrichaceae bacterium
GTACGAGCGACAGAGACAGGCCCCCTCCTCGGGCATTAAGGTGGAGGCCGGGGCCACACAGATACGATGACCGCCTTCTCAGATCAAATATCGATCACCACTTCACAGCCTGGTCACCTCAAAGTAGGCCGTGTCCACGGCGGCAGATCCGAAGACGCCAACGCCCTCGCCGTCCAGATGAAACGCGCCTTCGTGATAGTTGCCGTCAATGCCCTGCAGGGTTTCGTGGGTGGATTGAAAGTCGCGGGAATTCCGGTCGGTGCTGCTGCCGACGGTGGTTCCGGCGACGAAGACATTCGCGCCAATCAGGGCTTCACCGTCGCTCGCATCGTAAACGAAGCCGCTCACGGTCGCGAACCGGGCATCCTGACCGAAAACCAGAACCACCTGAACCGCGAGCATGAACAGCAGTGTCTCAAGTTTTCTCATGACGTCTCCTCTTAAAGGTTTCTATCAATCATGAATGCGATCCTTTTTCAGCGCCTGCAGCAGGGCTGGCAGCACAACAATTGCGGTCAGGAAAGTCGAAGTGATTCCGATGACCGCCAGATTCCCAATCGAATTCAAGCCGGGATGATTTGCCAGAATCAGACCGGAATAGCCCACGATCGTCGTTGTGGTCGTCATCAGGATGGCCAGCCCGGTATTTTTCAGCACGAAATTCAGGGAGCCGGCGCCTTCCTCCAGGTAGCGGTGATAAATGTGCACGCCGTTGTCCACGCCGATTCCGATGACACTCGGAATGACCACGATGTTGAACAGATTGAATTTCATCCCGGCCAGGTACATGGCCCAGCCCATCCACAGAACGCCGATAACCAGCGGTGACAAAACCAGCGCCGCCGCCCTGAGACTGCGGAAATCTGCCAGAACGATCAGGAAGACGACGACGAGCGTCAAAACCACCGCGATGCGCCCTTCCCGGATCATGACGATCAGCATGTCGGCGAGAATGATATTCGAGCTGGAGGCGTGGAAGACTTTACCGCTTCCGGTGGTAATCGTTTCCACATCGTTGCGGAAATCGATCGCATTACGGCCGTCTTTAAGCGCCACCCCGGGATAAATGAAAACGAACTTGCCGATCTCACCCTTTTTATTGATGAACTGTCGCTTGTCTTTTTCCGGAAACTGTTCCCAGGTGAAGGGCTCGTTTACGCGAACATAAGCCTTCAGTTCGTCGAGGCACTCACGGTCCTTACCCTTCAGAACGCCATCCGCCTCCTCTTCGAGCAAGCGCCTAATCTTTCGTATTGTGGCAAGTTTAGCGTCCTGGTCCTTCGGAACCAAAGAAAACACGGAGCGAACGGCGCTGATGGTCGGTGACAGCGTATCCGTTTGCATGATGGTTTTGACAGCATCGACGATTTCGTCGACCTCAGAGTCCGTGTCGGCCAGTACCACCGCCGGCGACTCCGAAAGGCTGAAAACGCCCCACAGTTTTTTCTCCACAATCTTGCGTTCCTTTGTCGTCGTGCGCAAGTTGGTGAAATCGTATTCAAAACTGATGTGGTAGAAACTGTAAATGCCGAACAGAGTCAACAGGCCGGATATCAGCAGAATGGGTTTGGCGTAACGGAATTCCGCGCGCTGAAACTGTAGCGATTTCCCCGGGACCGGCTCGATTTTTATAAGGCGCAACTTCTCGCACAAGGCGATGAAAGCGGGCAAAACGACCAGCATGGCGAGCAGGGCGAACAACATGCCGATGCCCGCAATAAACCCCAAATCGGAAAACCCCTTGAAATCCATCAGCATCAGGGAAAAGAACGCGCTGGAAGTTGTCACGGCGGTGGTTGTGAGAGCCTTGCCCGTCTGGCAAACCATCGTTTCTATGGATTCGTCGAAGCCCAGGCCGGCCTTGCGGCTTTCCGCGTAGCGGGCGAAAGCATGAATGCCATAATCGATTCCCATTCCGAACAAAATAACAAACAGGAAGCCGGTGATCGTATTCAACTCCCCGATTACGACATAGGTCACACCAAAGGTCCACGCCAGCGAAAAAAGCAGCGTAATCGTGATCAAAAGGGCGCCGAGAAACCTGCGGAAATAGATGACGATCAGGAGGAAGACACCGCCGAATCCGTAAACCGCCGTGCCGAGGATATCCTTTTTGACCGCTTCGTATTCGACGAGCCGATTTTTGAAGTTCCCACCATAGTAAATTTTCATGTCTGGCGCATACGCCTGGTAGTGCGTCGCGTCGACGATTCGGACGACTTCGGATATCAGTTCACGAACGAAATTCAGATCGGTATTGGAGCGGGATGGGAAGACCTGGATGACCAGCACAGAACTGTCCGCGTTCGTGTAGTATGCCTTCGGTTGCTTGTGCCGGTACTTCTCCTCCCAGTCACCAAGCGCATCGTGGGTGTCCTCACCGGCGGAGTCGCCGAACAGATCCGGGACAAAAAGTGGATTCAGCTTCTGCTTTTCATCATCTATCCTGTCCCGTATCGTCGAGTACAGAGAATCCAGTTCGGACTTGTCGAGGAACAGCAGCGCGTTTTTCCTGTAGAAATGCACATCATTCTTGTAGTCGACATATTTTATCAGCGGGCTGGCCAGCAGCGCCGGTTCCACCTGCGCGGCAAATTTTTTCGCAAGGGCAAAGTCCCTCGTTTCGACGACAATGCGCAAACGGCCGACACCACCAACCTCCTCTTTGATTCGATTGAGCGCCTTCACGCTGGCAAAACTGTCCGGCAGGAACACGGAGAGATCGCTCTGCAGGGTCAACCTGGAAGCATAATAACCGCCCGCAAGCGCAGTGACCAGAGCCGCGACCAGGATCAAGAGATAGTGCCTGATAATAAGATGGCATTTTTTTTGAATGTTGAGCATACAGGTTTCTCAGTATTGGCGGTTCCCGGTGCGCTGACGATACGGCCCCGGACAGGATGCCTCTCAGGTTCTTCCCGGGAGCACGATAAACTTGCGAATCTTTACCCTGAAATCCCGCAGCAACCGCTTTTCTTCCGGCTCGGTCGGTCCGGTAAAATAGACGATGAAGTAAATCAGGATCATCGCGGCGAAAACGGCAACCGTCTCAAACCCAGTATCGATCTCGATCCAGGATTTGAGGACATCGAATACGCCCCAGGTGGCGGCTGCGGTTGCGAGTGGCCAGAGCAGGGAGGGACTGAACGGCAGCAGGCCGAACTGTCTTTGCCCGTAATAGAGT
>CAZTNL010000482.1:0-3175 GCA_964614885.1 uncultured Calditrichaceae bacterium
AACATCTACCCGGTCAACCTGCCGCCCCTGCGCGAGCGCAAAGAAGATATCGAATTGCTCTTTACCCACTTTGCCCGCGAACTCCGCGGCGATGCCCTGCCGGAAATCCAGCCCGGGGTCTACAAATACCTGATGGATTACAGGTGGCCGGGAAACGTGCGCGAGCTCAAGAACGTGGTCGAACGGCTGACGCTCTCCTGTCAATGCAACCCGATCGAGCCGGATTGCCTGCCTTTGGAAATACGCAGCCCAGATCCCGCCGGCCCGGCCCGGTCGCGCGAACTCGAACAACCGGCGTCGCTTGACACGACCATGGCCGACTTCGAAATCATGCTCATCCGCCAGGCGCTCGATAAAACCGGCGGCAACAAAGCCAAAGCCGCCGACATTCTCGGCATCCCTACCTCCACGCTCAAGAGTCGCATCAAAAAATACGGATTGGAAGGATAATCTCTCCGCTGGCGGCCGGCGCGAACGATGCCGGCCGTGCGACGAAAATTCGTCGAATCAGGAGTCGAATTCTCGATACCGGGAATATCGGCCCGGTTGCGATTACCGCAAAGGACCGGTCCTTTTTCATTGGAATCAATAGGTTAGAGGAAGATTGTCGCACTTGCCCCGGAATGGCATACGCCTTGCAAGGGCATGGGATCATTCATTCGCACCAGTACCATAAAACGACGAAATTTCGCCGCAAAAAGTCGAATTTTCGTCGCTCAAACGGCGATATTTCACCGCCGGCGCAGGCCTGATTTCGCTCCGCAAGAACCAGGTGGCGGCCTTAACTTGCTTTTTCTCTGATCTTTAGCGCCCTGCGGAACATCTGCTCAACTCGTCCGCTCCAATCGGCACGCCGTTTGTCTGTCGGTTTCTCCCATACGCGACAGACAAATCCAACTACGTATTCGAATAATCGGAGCCTGACTCTGCTTATGGCCGGCGCTTCTCCCGAACGCTGTCGGTTTTTCAGATCAGCCAACCTGGCATCGAAAGCCGGCGCCAGGCAACATGGCGCATCGCTGCCGGCCCGTCTCGCCGGAATGCAGGAGAAGTTCTAACACATCACTTGTATCGCGAGGAGAATCAACTATGGTTACAGAACTCGAAGAGCAAAACCACCTGTACCGGATGCAGGAAGATTTGCATCGGGCGATGGACAAGCCTCTCGACCAACGTCGGTGGGCGATGGTCATCGACCGGCGCAAATGCGTTGGTTGCAGCGCCTGCACCATTTCCTGCAAGGCGGAAAACGCCCTGCCCCCGGGCGTCGTGTACCGGCCGGTCATCGAGGAAGAAATCGGCGAATACCCGGACGTAACGCGGCGCTTTCTGCCGCGGCCCTGCATGCACTGCGAAAACCCGCCCTGCGTGCCGCCCTGTCCCGTCGGCGCGACTTTCAAACGGGAAGATGGCATCGTCGCCATCGACTACGACCGCTGCATCGGCTGCCGCTACTGCGTCACCGCCTGTCCGTATGGCGCGCGCTATTTCGACTTCGGCGAGTGCTACACTGAAAACACACCGGAGTTGCAGCCGTACGAGGAGCGCGTTTCCTTCGAGTACCAGCAAAAACGCGTACGCAAGAATGGCGATTCGCCCATCGGCAACGCCCGAAAATGCCACTTCTGCCTGCACCGGCTGGAAGCGGGCATGCTGCCGAGTTGCACGACCACGTGCATTGGCGGGGCCACTTATTTTGGCGACGCCAACGACCCCGACAGTCTGATCCACGAGCTAATCGGCAGCGACCGCGTCACGCGTTTGAAAGAAGAGCTTGGGACCGAACCCAACTGCTACTACTTGGTTTGAGGAGCATATCATGAAAAAAATCTTCTATTTCCTGCTCAGCGCGGTGGCTGTCATCGGCTTGAGCGCACTTGCACTGAGGCTGGTCTACGGCATGAAAACCACGAACCTGACCAGCGAGCTGGCGTGGGGCATGTGGGTGGCCTGCTACATCTACTTCATCGGATTGTCCGCCGGCTCCTTTCTCATGTCGAGCCTGGTCTACGTTTTCAACATGCACGAATATGAAAAACTCGGGCGGGTTGCGCTGGTTTCCGCGCTGTTTGCGCTCTTTGCTGGCATGACGTTCGTCTGGATCGACCTCGGCCATCCCTGGCGCGCCTGGCACGTCTTCGCCTACTGGCAATCTTCGTCTGTCCTGGCGTGGGAAAGCCTGTTCTACATTTTCTATATCATCATTATTCTGGCGGAATTGCGTCTGCTCATGCGTTGCGAACTCGCGCGCGCCGCTGCCGACGGAACCGGATTCCGGCGTACCGTGTGCAAACTGCTTTCTGTCGGATTCCAGTGCCCGGCGGACAAAGAGCAGTATGAAGCCTGCCACGCCCAGAGCATCAAATGGGTGCATCGTCTGGGAATCATCGGCATCCCGGTAGCCATAGGCGTGCACGGCGGCACGGGCGCCCTTTTTGCCGTGGTAGCGGCCAAGCCTTACTGGTTCTCGGGTCTGTTTCCTATCATTTTTCTGGTCTCGGCGCTGGTTTCCGGAACGGGCCTCATGCTCTTTCTTTACGCCTTCCTCGGCAAGAGAGACGAGGACCATCCCAAGATACTCGCAGGCCTCGCCCGCTTCATGGTTACGTTTATCGCTCTGGATATTCTGCTGATCAGCTCCGACCTGCTCGTGGGATTCTACGGCGCCATCCCGGAGCACGTGGAAATCCTGAAAACCCTCCTGTTTGGCCCGTACTGGTATGTCTTCTGGATCGGCGAAGTCGGCATGGTGATGGTGCTGCCCCAGATCATCGCCAACTACAGGAAAACGAAAAACTCGCCCACGTGGCTCGGTATCGCCGGTCTTTCGATCGTCATCGGCATCGTGGCCGTGCGGCTCAACCTGGTGATTCCGGCCTACATCATTCCCCAGCTCCCAGGCCTGGATACCGCCTATGTCGACCACAGGCTCCTGTACAGCTACTTCCCGAGCCTTCTCGAATGGAGCTCGAGCATGGGTGTCATCGCCGCGGCAACTCTGGGATTCCTGGTTGTATCAAATCTGCTACCGGTTTTTGAAGAATGGAAGGTATTGAAATGAGTGAGAATAGAACAAACCCATCGGAAGAGTCGACGGAGCTGCAGCAAGTCTGCAAGGCATTCGCGGAAAAAGGGGTCACGCGCCGCGACTTTCTCGCCAGCACAGCCTTTGTCG
>CAZTNL010000483.1:0-3169 GCA_964614885.1 uncultured Calditrichaceae bacterium
GCCGCCGTTCCTTCAGGTGTTGGATGAGAGAGGACGCTGGCGCACCGTCATCGAAAACATCGGCTTCCCAATGGGAAAGAACAAGATGGTGGTCGTCGACCTCAGTGGCAAGTTTTTGTCGAGCGCGCGGATGTTCAGAATAAGAACCAACATGGAAATCTATTGGGATGAGCTTTTCTTTTCAACCGACAATCTCCGGGCTGCAAACATGCAGACGCCGATCCCTCTGGCCTCGGCAGACCTGCACTACCGGGGATTTTCACGAATGTACCGCCAGCGAGGACCGTACAGTCCGCACTGGTTTGCTTATGAGGATGTCACCACGCGGTCCAGGTGGCGCGACCTGGTCGGCAGCTACACCCGCTACGGGGATGTCCTGCCACTGCTTCTGACCGACGATGATCAATACGTGATCATGAATTCGGGCGACGAAATTAGCCTGGAGTTCGATGCGTCCACCCTCTCTCCTCTACCGAATGGCTGGACACGTGACTTCGTCATCTATACGGTCGGGTGGATCAAGGACGGCGACTTGAACACAGGCGCCGGCAGGACGGTGGAGCCGTTGCCGTTTCACAAAATGACCCGCTACCCGTATGGGCGGGATGAGCATTTTCCCGACGACCCCGAGCGCCAACAGTATCTGAGGAAATACAACACGCGCAAGGTAACCAACGAGGCGTTCCGTTCTATTGAAGCCGGACTCCAGAGCGGCAGGACACAGTGAACATCCCGAACTCGGAATCTTGCCAGACAGTCACCGATGACATTTAAGGAATGAAAAAGAAAAGCAAAAAGGGCAGAACAAAAACCGGGCGCCGGAGCGACCCAAAACGTCGTGTCAGCAGACCGACTCTCATCACCGGCGCTTTTCTCGTCGTCGGTCTCATCGCTCTTTTTACCCTGAAAACGACTGGCGTTTTGTTTTCCGACGGCCAAACTCGCTTGGTACGACCGCCGCGGCGTTTGTTACGGCAAGCCGCAAGTCTCGCGGCCGCCAACCAGTTCAGCCGGCAAATTCACCTGCTGCGGGATTTTGCGGCAAAGCACCCCAATACCATCCTGGTCAATCATGCCCTCGGCGCCGCCTATCTGCACAAAGGCGCTCTGGACAGCGCCATTATTTTCTTGCAAAAAGAGACCGGGATGAATCCCGGCCATGCGGATTCCTACGGCCTTTTGGGCGTGGCCTACGAACGCCTGGGCCGGATCGACGCGGCCTTGGCCAGCCATCAGCAAGAGGCGAAGGTGGCGCCCTACAACTGGAAGCCTTACTACCAGATGGGGGTGCTCTACCGTCGCTATCTTGAGCGCCTCCCGGAAGCGCTTGCAGCGTTGACCAAAGCCGTCGAGCTGAATCCGAACGCCACGGAACCTCTCGTTGAGCTGGGAAAAGTTCAGGCGCAGCTCGGGAAGTTCGATGCCGCCCGTTCGGCCTTTCGCCGGGCGCTGAAGCTCGATCCCAACGCTCCGGAAGCCACTTACCAGCTCGGCCAGCTTCTTGTGCGAATCGGTGATGACCAGGGTGAGGAGATTCTAGAGCGCTATGAGCGCCTCGCAAAAGAAAGGGACCTCCTCGAGCAGCTTGAAAAGTCCGGCACTGCCGAGCACAGCTTTCTCGCCGGCGAGAAATATTTCCAGAGAAAAGAACCGAAGAAAGCGCTGGCGGCGTTCAAAAAAAGCCTGGCGCTCGATCCGAGGTCCTGGCGCGCGCTGGTCGGCGCCGGTATGGCGTATATGGTATCCGGACGTTACGTGGAGGCGCTCGATGCGTTTACCCGGGCCCACACGCTGGCGCCGCGCGAGTTCGATGTCAATTATCGCCTGGCATTGGCCCGGGCAGCTCTAAAACAAAAAGACGGGGCCATCCGCGCGCTGGCGGATGCGCAGGCTATCCGCTCTTTGCAGCCGGACGAAGCCAAAAACGCCGGATTTCTCTTTGTCCAGTCGGGAATGGTGCAGGAGGGCATCGAGACTATAAAGCGCGCATTCACGGGTCAAACCAATGACCACAAAGGACTTGCGAACCTGGCTCTGCTGCTGCACCGTCTCGGCAAACCAGACGAAGCAGCGCTTTACTACCAGCAAGCGTGTCGCATCGCACCGGAAAACATTGCCTACCATCTCTTTTGGGCGGGAGCATTGTTGGCGCAAGGAAAGAAAACAGCAGCGCAAAAAATCTTGCGAGGCCTGACCAGCCGGCAACCCGCGGGCGAGATTTGGCGCGCGTTCCGTAAACTGCGAAAAATGCCGCATGCCGCGGAGCTGGAGGAGATCTTGGGCAACATGACCACTGGAGGTGCGCCATCCCAATGAGATTCGAGCGGATCCTCGTCCTGGTTTCCTTTGTGGCGCTGCCGTGGGTGCAGTCGTGCTCGCCGGACGAGCGCGCGGAAACGGCCTCCAAGCACCGCGACGGGTCCGCTCCGCTGCAGTTTGTCGATGTGGCAAAGGAGGCCGGCATCGGGTTCTTGCATGTCAGCGGCTCGCCCCAAAGCCCCTGGATCATCGAAAGCATCTGTTCTGGCGCCGGCTGGCTCGATTATGACGGAGACGGCGACCAGGATCTTTATATCGTCAACGGCTCCAGGTTCGATATTTCAGCATCAGCGGCGCGGCCGCGAAACGCTTTGTACCGAAACGACGCAGGCCGTTTCGTCGATGTGACGGATGATGCCGGAGTCGGCGACACCGGCTGGGGAATCGGTTGCGCTGTGGCGGATATCAACAACGATGGTTACCCTGACATCTATGTGACGAATTACGGAGCAAACGTCCTTTATTTGAACAACGGAGATGGGTCGTTCTCGGACATTAGCGACCGGGCCGGGGTCGATGACCTGCGCATGAGCGCCAGCAGTGCATTTGGAGATTTCGACGGCGACGGTTTTGTAGACCTCTACGTTGCCAATTACGTACAGTTTGATCCGGAGCATCCACCGAACGAGGGGCAACCTTGCCACTGGTATGGCATCCCCGTGTATTGCGGGCCGGAAGGCCTCATCCCCGAGGCAGACGCCCTGTTTCGCAACAACGGCGACGGGACGTTTACCGATGTTTCCGTGTCGAGCGGCATCGCCAAGCAAAAAGCTTACGGCCTCGGCGTTGTCTTTGGCGATTACGACAACGACGGCGACGCCGATATCTACATCGCAAATGATTCGATGGC
>CAZTNL010000484.1:0-3159 GCA_964614885.1 uncultured Calditrichaceae bacterium
GCCGGGAGAGGTGACGCTGACGATTTACAATATTATGGGACAGCCGGTGAAAACGCTGGTCGAGGCGTTTCAGCCCGCGGGCAGGCATATCTTGCGTTGGGATGGGAGAAATGACGCTGGTCGAAGCGTGGCGAGCGGAGTATATGTGTACGAACTAAGGGTAGGCGCCCGGGTTTTCCGAAAGAAAATGCTGCAACTTCGGTGACTGTGTTCAAAGTTACATTTGTGGTGTGGAGGGAATTTTCAGCGCCATCTTACCAAGCCCAACCGCGGTTCTTGCGGTTTTCCCATTTTTATTCCCGGGCCCGGTCACACGCAGATTGCTGAGAGGTTTTTCTTGACTTAAAAGTCTGATTAGTGTAACTTGCGACGCTTGCATTCCTAAAAACTTCGAGCAGGATTTGTGGTCACGACTGTCCGCCAAATCTTGCGGCGCCCTCAATTCTATGACCACTGCCGCGCTCTATTTCATGGAGGCTTGCATGACCGGCAAGGTGGTTTCCCACTACAAGATCCTGGAAAAGCTCGGCAGCGGCGGCATGGGCACGGTCTACAAAGCCCGGGATACCAAACTTGATCGCTTTGTCGCGCTGAAGTTTTTGCCGCCCCACCTGAGTCAGGACGAAGAGACCAAGAAGCGCTTCATCCACGAAGCCAAAGCCGCTTCGGCGCTCAGTCATCCAAACATTGCCACGATTTACGAAATCGATGAGGCGGATGGCCAGATGTTTATCGCCATGGAGTACGTAGCGGGCCAATCTCTGCATGAAATTGTAGGGGCGAATGGCCATTCGCCCCTGCCTATTGCCGATGTCATCGATTATGCCATTCAAATCGCCGAAGGGCTGGACAAGGCGCACGCCAAGGGCATTATCCACCGTGACATCAAGCCGGCGAATATTCTGGTCACCGAGGACGGCGTGGTTAAAATCGCAGACTTCGGGCTGGCGAAATTGGCGGGCGCCACCCGGCTCACAAAGGAAGGCGCCTCGATGGGTACGGTGGCGTACATGTCGCCGGAGCAGACGCAAGGCACAGAAGTCGACCACCGCACCGATATCTGGTCGCTGGGCGCAGTGATCTACGAGATGATTACGGGGAAACAACCCTTTGCCGGTGATTACGAGCAGGCGGTAATCTATTCGATCATGAATGAAGATCTGGCGCCGCTGACTGGTTTGCGCACCGGCGTGCCGATGGAATTGGAACGCATCGTTCTCAAGGCGCTGGCGAAGGAGCGGGGCGGGCGCTACCAGCACGCAGACGAGCTTGTGACTGATTTGAGAAGACTCGGGAAAGAACTCGAATCAGGGAAAAAGGCCGCTCCTGTTGTCGTTTCCCGGGCTGCGCGGGCAAAACCGGTTTGGCGAACGGCAACACTCGTTCTCGCCGGCGGACTGGCGGTCATTTTGCTGCTGTTGGCGGTGTGGCTTATTCAAAATAAAGGCGCGCACGAGGCCGGCGCCAGGAGCAAATCCGTGGCGGTGCTGCCTTTTACCGCCATCACCCAGAGCGAGGAAGATAAGATTTTTTGCGACGGCATGCACGATGACATCATCACCCAGTTGTCAAAAATCCACGACTTGAAGGTCATTGCCCGCACCTCGGTAATGCAGTACAGAAACACGCGGAAGCGCATCAACGAGATTGGTCAGGAACTGATGGTGGGCGCCATTCTGGAAGGCAGCGTGCGCCGGGCGGGCAACCGGGTGCGCATCGTGGCACAGTTGATCGACGCCGAAAGCGAAGAGCATTTGTGGGCAAATACTTATGATCGCGATTACGCCGACGTATTTGCCATTCAGAGTGATGTGGCGCAGCAGATCGCCCTGGCGCTGCAAACCACGCTGACCCCTGAAGAAAAGAGCGGGATCGACCAGATACCCACCGACAACATGAAAGCCTGGGAGTATTACCAGCGCGGCAATTATTACTGGAAGAATTACGATACCATTGAAGGCAACAAAGAAGCGGTTCGTATATATGAAAAAGCTACGGAAGAAGATCCTGACTTTGCCCTCGCCTGGGCCCGCCTTTCTGTCGCTCACAGCGCCCTGGCAACCTGGTCGGAAACCGATACTCTGCTCAGAAAGAAGCATCTCCCTGCAGCAAAATCGACCTTGGAGAAAGCAATTTCTCTGGACCCGAACCATCCGATGGCGCTTTATGCCCGAGGACAATTTTTTAGTGATATTCTTCAAGATTACCCGCGTGCGCTGGAAGCATTCGAACTGGCGTTGCAGAAGCAGCCCAACACTGCTGAACTCTTTATGAGCGCTGGAGTTGTTTTGCTGATTCAGCGCAAGATGGACCAGGCCGCGGAATACTTCAAAAAAGAATATGAGCTTGATCCGCAGGGAATAAACAGCGGCCTGTGGGTTTCCCTCGTCTATTTAAATTCACGTAACTGGTCGGAAGCAAAAAAGTGGGCGGATCGATACATTGCCACCCATCCGGAACATGGTTATGCTTACACACGTAAAGCTGAGATTCTGCTGTGGGGGTTTGGTGATTTGAAAAACGCAGGGTCTGTTATTGAAGAGGGAATGCCCTTTGCCAAGAAGCACCCGGATATTTTGCTTACGCACAATAAATTGAAGTTAAACTATCTTCTCTGTTTACGATCTTTTCAGGAAGCGAAGAATTTTCTCGAATCGGATTTAAAGATTGGGCGGAAACCGTTATGGAAAGGGTTTGCTTACGCTTTAATGGGAGATGATTTGCAGGCAAAAGCTCAGTATGATTCCGCACGGATGCAATACGAAAAGCTCGTGAACGCAAGTCCTGCAATTGCAGTCTACCACAGTTCTCTGGGCTTAGCCTACGCCGGTCTCGGTCGCAAAGAGGATGCGATTCGAGAAGGGCGGAAAGCCGTCGAGCTGAAGCCCATCAAGAGTGGTTTGTTCGAGGGGGAAGGTTTATTATTGCAGCTTGCCTATATTTATATTCTGGTCGGCGAACAGGATCAGGCCATTGACGCGCTCGATACGCTTTTGGCAATCCCCAGCCAGCTCACCGTTTGGCGTTTGAAACTCGATCCGCGCTACGATCCGCTGCGTAAGTTGCTGAGATTTCAAGCGCTGCTGGAAAAATATACCGAGGCGGCATGGGCGTGATCTACAAAACCGAGGACACGAAACTCAAGCGTACCATGGCGTT
>CAZTNL010000485.1:0-3156 GCA_964614885.1 uncultured Calditrichaceae bacterium
AGTGGGGATTATGAGCAGTCGGTCTTCTACGCAGTGGCCCTGTCTCCAAAAACGAACGGCCGGCTCGGCGGATATCTGGAACTCTTCGGAGAAAACAGCAGCGTCTCCGACGCGCTCTCTCTCGACGCGGGTCTCTCTTTTGCGCAATCCCCGCGTACAGCAGCCGACATTTCACTGGCCGTCGGTTTGAGCAACGATGCTCCGGACTGGTTGTTTCAGATCGGATTTACCCGCACGCTCTTCGCCGTTAGGTAGGCGCCCCTCCGGGTTGTCGCACCGGGACGGGGATGGCCCGAACTCTGGCCCAAGACGCTCCCTGCGAGACGGGCCATCGATGTCTGGGACAAGGTAAATTCAGGCTCATCACTATAAGCGCTTCGTCGCGACCCAGTCTTTGACCATGCGATCGAGAACATCCAGCGGCACCGGCCCGTTCCCAAGGACGACGTCGTGGAATTCGCGAATATCAAATTTATCGCCGAGTTGCAGGCGGGCCATCTCCCGCAATTCCAGTATCTTGAGCATGCCGATTTTGTAAGCCGTTGCCTGTCCCGGGGCGACGATATGGCGCTCCACCATCTTCACCGCATCACCTTTCGGGTTGGGCGTGTTCTGCACGTAGTAATCGATTCCCTGTTGGCGCGTCCACTTCATCGCGTGGATACCCGTGTCGACAACCAGGCGGCAGGCACGCCACAATTCCATCGCCAGCCGGCCGAAATCTGAATAGGGATCGGAGTAAAAGCCCATCTCTTTCGGAATAAACTCAGAATACAATCCCCAACCCTCGACATAGGCGGTGTAACCGCCAAATTTGCGAAACTTGGGAATGTCCTCCAGCTCCTGGGCGATGGCGATCTGCATATGATGCCCAGGGATGCCCTCGTGATAAGCGAGCGCTTCCATCTGGTAGGTGGGCATTTCGTTCATGTCGTAAAGATTGGCGTAGAAGGTGCCCGGTCTGCTGCCATCCATGGCAGGCCGCTCATAAAACGCCTTGCCGGCCGATTGCTCGCGAAAGGCCTCCACCCGCTTCACAACGATGTCCGCTTTCGGCTTCCTGATGAAAAGTTCATCCAGGCGCCCCTTCATCGTTTCTATAATTTCCGTCGCCCGCGCCAGGTACTCGCGCCGCCCCTTTTCCGTATTCGGGTAGACAAAGCGCTTGTTCGTTCGCATGAATTCGAAGAATTCCGGCAGGCCGCCCTCGAATCCGACAGCGTCCTTGATTTTGACCATCTCCGCATGAATGCGCTTGACCTCCGCCAGGCCGAGCGCGTGAATCTGACTCGCTGTCAATTCCGTGGTGGTGATCTCGCGAAGTCGCGCGTTGTAAAAATTGGACCCGTCCGGGAATTTCCACGCGCCGTCGTCGTCCGTAGCTTTGCTTTCCAGTTGGCGCAGGTAAGAAATCAGCATTTCGTAAGCCGGCGCTACACTGTCCTGAATAGCGCTTTCGGCTCGCAGAATCAGATCGTTCCGTTCTTTACGGCCCAGGCTATCCAGGTTGTCGACCTTGCCACGAAAATCGTCTGTCAGCGTCGTGCCGTTGATAATGTTCCGGCAATCGCGCAGGACGTGTGCGAAAACGAAACGCGGCGGGATGATCCCTTTGCGCTCGCGGATTTTCAGGCCGTCCAGCAGCTGCCCGAACAGGT
This sequence comes from uncultured Calditrichaceae bacterium, assembly GCA_964614885.1. GTDB lineage: Bacteria > Zhuqueibacterota > Zhuqueibacteria > Oceanimicrobiales > Oceanimicrobiaceae > JAJDAG01. The sequence continues at coordinate 1,659 of CAZTNL010000485.1, forward strand.
GTGGCACTTTCTGCAACCGTGAAATATAGGCCTCCGCATCCTGCCTGTTTTGCACCTGGTGCATATTGATCAGGAAAGCAGGGATCTGCGAATGCAGGCCGAACATCTGATTTACCGGATAGTTGTGAAAACGGTACTTGAAGTTGGCCGTGTCCTCTTTGGTCTGCTCAACGAACAAATCGTAGCTCAGTCGCCGGGCAGCGTCGAGGTGGTCGTAATGGATGTCGCGCCGCAGGGTTGCCAGTTCCTGCTTCTCGCTCTCCATTTCCTTTTTGGCAAAGGCATCGGAAAGGTCATCCCACTCTCCGTAGTTCTTTCTGATGCCAAGCATCGTCTGCATCATCGGACTTCGGTCCACGCGGTCGTTAAACACGCGCTCAAAAAAGGCGTCGGCCTTATCGGACTCTGCCGCGACTTGTTCTTCGGTGACCCGGTTGCATGCACTGCCCCCCAGGCACAAAAGTGCGAGCATGATCATGCCGCTTTGAAATTTCATGAATTGACTCCCGTCTTAGTGAGGATGATGCCTGGCTGAGGCGATGTATGAACACCATACGCCCGTTAGCCTCGAAAGTTTCTCGGAGAAGCGGCCGTTACCGGTGAGAAAATCTTCCGGAATCGGAGAGAACCCGCTCTCCCGCTTGCTTTTGATACACAAACTTTTAGATTTGCATATAATAACTTGCAGGCGAGGCAACTGAAACGACCCGGAAGCCTGGATTCCACAGTCTTGCAGGCGTACCCGACCATGGAATCCACATTTCCAGCGTCCAACACTCGATCGATTGCGCATTCATGCGGGCAACGCCAACTCTCAAGCATTTGCTGTGCGGACTCACCATCTGGGGCCTGCTTTCCGGAACTGCCGTTTCGGTGCTGAGTCAGGAAACAAATCATGGTGACCACGCCGACCACTTCTCGCACCCGTTGATTGCGGAATCACCGTCGCCGGACACCAAGATCAGGCTGGACTACTCTTACGCCAGCCTCAGCGGCGATGACCAAAATGAACACGTGGTCCGTTTTGAGAGTGAGCTTGCTTTCGGCCCCAGGTTCAGCGTCGAAGTGAGTCTTCCCTACGTTTTTCTCAAAACGGCCATCGGCTCGGTGCGTAACTTCGATTCCATGGAAATCGCGTTCAAGTATGCTCACACCCGTGCCGGGGAAAACACCCTGCTCCTCGGCGGGGGCCTCTCGTTCACTGTGCCCACTGGGGAGGATTCAAAAAATATCGGCTCCGACCACATCGTCGACTTGGAGCCGTTTGTCCATCTGGCTTATAAAACGGGAGAGCTCGAGTTGGTAGGCTTCATGAACTTCGGCCTGCCACTCAATGAACAGGGTGACAATGAAGCTGACCTCGACTGGAGCTGGAATGGGTCTGGCCTGTACTACCTGAACACGAGGATAGAGATGCTTCTGGAGTTTGATGGAGTGCACATCTTCGGCGGCAATCGTGCCGGCCTTGACGCAATTGCGATAACACCCGCCGTCAAGG
>CAZTNL010000486.1:0-3155 GCA_964614885.1 uncultured Calditrichaceae bacterium
TGGAAAATGAAATCCGCGCCACCGAGGGTGGAGTTGTGTCGAAGATACCTGTAAATGAATCGGATTCGGTGGACAAGGGCGCTGTACTCATGGTTATCGAATGCGTATAAAGTGAGGTAAAATGAACCGGGTGCCGAATATAAACAGTATGAACGACCTTGTCGCCTATCAAGCGGACAGCATTGTCAGTAAGACCCTTCTCAAAAACGACGGCGGCTCAGTCACGCTATTCGCATTCGCTCAGGGGCAGGAACTTTCTGAACACACCACTCCCCACGCCGCGCTGCTGAACGTTTACGACGGGGCGGCTGAGATTTCCATCGCTGGGACACCGCGAACAGTTTCTGCCGGCGCAATCATCGAGCTGCCGGCAAATGTGCCACACGCTGTGAAGGCGACCTCCCGCTTCAAGATGTTACTCATCATGTTGAAATCTTCAACACCCGCCTAAATAGTTTCAATAATATAATTCGACATTTTCAGCTCGCTGCGGCTACATAGGGAATCATAGCCAGCATCGAGTCGCGGTTTGTTGTTTCAACACAATCGACCGCCGCCAAATGGCCTGGCCTCGGGGTAATTTCTGTTGATGTTGAGGGTCTGCCATGCTTAGGGACAAGCGCTACCTTACCACGAGACAAGCGATCCGGCGAAGATCTCTGTATTTTCTCGCTTACTTCCTGCCCATGTTTGCCGCTGTTATTATTGCCGGACTTCTGTTTTATCATAAGTGGTCAGCTTCCCGCTGGGAGCGCTTCGCCAGCAATGAATTTCATAACGTGTCATTGACGCGAGACATTATTTCGAGCGATTTCAGAGACGCGGTGCATGCACTGTACGACCTGAGGCTGTTGCTGGCGCCCACCGCACTCCAGGATGCGGAAAGGGCTGTTCCGTGGCGACGGTTTCTGCGTTCCGGCTATGCGACCGAGGTGCTTGAGTTGGCGAAAACGAAGCGGCTGTACAGACATGTGCATGTGTTCGACCCGGCCGGCCGAGAGCACGCAAGGGTGAATTCGCTCACAGAAACGTCGCGCCTCACCTCCGTTCAGAGTGCGGATGCGGGTTCCAAGTACTATTTTGGGAAGATTGTGCAGCTCGACAGCGGCCGGGTGTACGTGTCGCCCGTGGACGCCACTGTCGAGCACCGGCAGGTCGTGTTGCCACCCAATCCCGTGATTCACCTCGGGGTTGCAGCATTCGGCCATGATGGCAAGCGGACCGGCTGCGTCCTGGTCGACTTTTCCCTTTCAAAACTTTTTGCCGACCTGAAGTCCTCGGACGCGCAGTTTGCCGGACGAGTCATGTTGTTTGAACCTCCGGGATATCCGGTTTACGGGCAATGGAATTCGGTCGCGCGGGATTCGCTGTCCTGGCAAAACAGACGGCCGCCAGGCCCTTTGACCGGGAAAGCGTGGCGCAGGGTCGCGGCGCGGGAATCGGGCCAGTTTGTCAGCGGGGAGAATCTGGTTACGTTCGCCACGGTCACGCTCGGCCGGAAGCAGCGTTCCTTGCTCAGGCCAGGCAGCCGGATCGGGAAAAGCGCCGCGCCGGCCGCCGGGGAGGGTTATTGGAAGATTGTTTCCTTCGCACCCCGGAGTGTGGTATCCCTGGGGCAACGGCAGATTCTGATGAGAATATTACAGATATGCGGTGTGATTCTACTCGCTCTCGGCGTCTGGTCCGGCTTGCTGGCGCACGCTCTTGTGGGCAGGGAAGAGGTGGCGAAAAGCCTGAAGAACAGCCAGGAAAAATACCGGCGATACCTCGCAGCTGCCCCGATCGGGGTTTTTGTAGCCGACCGTTCCGGGAAGTACAGCATGGCGAACGAAGCTTTTTGCCGTCTCATCGGTTATGAAGCTGATGAACTCTTGGGAAAGGAAATAGGGAGCTTAACAGCGCCCCAGGACCAAAGCCTGGTTGCCTCCGCAACGGGCGACTTCCTGCGCACGGGCAGGCTTGACGCGGAAGTGCCCATTCTAACCAAGTCAGGGGAGCCGCGAACATGGGCCATTCACGGAGTCCGGATTTCCCGGCGCCGATTTCTTGGCTATGCAATCGATGTCACAGAACGGCTGCACACACAGCAGGCATTGCTGGAAAGTGAAGCCAAGTGGCGTTCCCTGGTGAAGAATGCTCCCAATTTCATCGCTATCATCGGGCCGGATTTTGCCATCCAGTTCCTGAACCGGCCCTATTTGGGCCACGCGGTCGAGGACGTCGTCGGCAGGAGCGTTTTTGATTTTATCGATCCCGAATACCATGCGCTGGCCAGGGAGAGAGTGGAGCGGGTGCTGCACACGGGTGAGAACGTTTCGTACGAGTCCGTCGACCGGTCGGGTGACTCGGCGGTGCACTGGTTCGAGAATTACGTCGGTCCGGTAAAAGAGGGTGACCGGATTGTCGCAGTGATGTACATTTTTTCAGAGGTTACGCAGCGCAAGCAAATGGAAAAATCCTTGCGCCAGAGCGAGTTCTTTCTGCGGGAATCGCAACGCGTTTCGCGCATTGGGTCTTTCGTCCTCGATACCCGATCGGGGCTGATCAGCACTTCCCGAGCCCTGGATGTTATTTTCGGGGTCGACACAGACTATCAGCATAGCATGGCCGCCTGGTTAGGCCGCGTCCATCCGGCGGATCGCGAGGAAATGGAGTTGTACCTGAAGCACCAGGTGCTGGCCGGAAAGCTTCCCTTTGACCACGAGTATCGGATTCTCAGAGTCAATGACAACGAAGTCCGATGGGTGCACGGAATCGGCAGGGTCGAGTTCTCGGATAGCGGAGGTCCGCTACGAATGATCGGCACGGTGCAGGACATTACCGAGCGAAAACAGGAAGAGGAGATGCGCGCTGTGCTCGTTGAGCAGCTGCACCACGCGCAAAAGCTGGATACGATAGGCACTCTCGCCGGGGGGGTGGCGCATGATTTTAACAATATTCTGCAGGCGATCCACGGTTACGTTTCCCTATCGCTCGAAGCGGTGTCTCCGGGCAGCCAGCTGTGCGACGACCTGCAACAGGTCATGCGGGCCACCCAACGCGCCATCGACCTCGTCCGGCAGGTTCTTACCTTCAGCCGTCATGACCTGCAGGATCGGCAGCCGGTACAGCTGCAATTCATCGTCAAGGAAGCGCTCGGACTGCTGCGTCCGGCT
>CAZTNL010000487.1:0-3151 GCA_964614885.1 uncultured Calditrichaceae bacterium
ATGCTATTTTCTCCGGCTATGACTCTGATTTGCTCATTAGGAACTGTGCCGTTTAGACCCATCCCGCTTCCGGAACACATAATTCGCTCCGGCATAGAAAATAGCAATTCCGCCGGGCGAATGCAAGTCCTGTCCCCCACCGTGACCGCCGATGAGGCTAATTGAGAAAAACCGAAAAAGGGGGAATGAGCGACGCAGTCTGTATGTTCGTATTCAGAGCCGGGCCTCTGCTCACGCCGTAACTTTCGACCGAATGGCGCGTAAACCAAGCCACTGAACCTTTCTAAATGGAGATTTGACGATGTTTGAGATTCTCAAAACGCTGGTTATCCTGACGATTGCTGTCCCATTCATATACATCCTTCTCGACGTGACCTTCGATCTAGCGCGCAGAGCCTTCAACTTTCTGGCCGGGAAAGTCCTGCCCGTTCCGGCGAAGGTGCGCAGCAAGCGTCCCGAACAGCAGTAGGGACAGCTTCGGCCTGCGGCCGTTTTCTTCGATTCTATCCACAACCCGGCCGCAGCTCAGCTCTCACCGCCCGCTTGACCACCCGCCCGGAATATCATCACGGTTACTTAACTTGATCGGGAAGATGTCGTTGCGTATTTTGCAGGGTGCCCGAATCCGGGAACACCGGACGCAACCCGGCCCACAAAACCGTCGTTAGCTACTATTCTATGATGGACGTTCAAACACTCAAACAACTCAGCCGCCGCTCCTGCCGTTTCCTGCTCCTTTTCCTGTTGGCGGGCACGACATCCGGCTGGAGCCAGCAACTCGGCATCCCGGTGCAGTTCGATGGCGAGATTCGCGCCCGCAGCGAAGCCAATGGCCGCGATTTCAACAATACCACCGATCTCAATACATACACGCTTCTGCGCACCAGGTTTGGTGCCCGCGCACTGCCGCGTGAAGATGTAAGCCTCTACATTCAGGTGCAGGATTCACGCGCGTTCGGCACCCAGCCGGAGACGCTTTCGAGCTCCTCCAATGTCGATCTGCACCAGGCATACTTCGAAATAAACAACCTGTGGAATCATCCTCTTCAACTCAGGGTCGGGCGCCAGGAGCTTAGCTATGGCGCTCAAAGGATTGTGGGGCCGGAAAATTTCAGCAACGTCGGTCGCTCCTTCGAGGGCTTGAAGCTGACCTTCGGCCGCGACCGGAATCTCGACCTCTTCGGCATGATCATCAACGAAAGCAGTCCGCCGGGCACGATCGCGGGCAAGAGCAATAACGATTTCGATTTCTTCGGCCTGTACTACTCGAACCGCAACCACCTCCGGTATAAATTTGACGCCTATGCGTTTCTGGAGTCGAACCTGATGGAAACGGCCCAGGGAGACAATGAGCTTGGCCGGGTGACGATTGGCACCTACAACGAACGCAAACTCGGCAGCCAGTTCGACCTTGAAACCGAAGTCGCCTACCAATTTGGTCAACGTCGGGGACAGACGGTGTCGGCCTACATGCTGACCGGTTCGCTGGGGTTTACCATTCCCGCCGGTCAAAATCCAGAGGTCCGCGTGGGCATCGACTACCTCTCCGGCATGGACGGGACTGGCGGCAACTACAAAGTCTTCGACACCCTCTTCGCGACCAATCACCGCTTTTACGGCTTCATGGATTTTTTTCACAATTTACCCATCGACACCGCCAACCAGGGCCTGCGCGACCTCATGCTGAAAGTCAAATTCCCGCTGACGACCCAGCTCCGGCTCGACGGTCACTATCACAATTTCCACACAGCGTCCGGCCCGGTCAGCAACTTCGGCGACGAGCTCGACCTGGTTCTCAGCTATGTCTACAACGCGGTGTCCTCGTTTCAGTTCGGTGCGTCCTTTTTTCTTCCGGGTGAGCGCATGAAACGAATTTTCAACAAAGGGGATATCGGCATGTGGTCGCACGTGACGCTCCTGGTCAAGTTTTAAGACGCCACCGGCTTCCAAAACAAAAGAGGGAATAATCAAACTCTTCGCCGGGTTGATACGGCTTTGACCAAACAAAATGGAGAATCGGAGCACGTCATGAATTTGCAACCACTGGCAGACTGGTTTATGGGGCTGGGCGCCAAATACAACGTCAACCCTATCATCTTTGGTTCGATTTATGTCGGGGCCATCCCGTTTTTTTCGGCCTCGGTCACCTGGCTGGTAAGAAACTACCGCAAAGGCAAATCCGTGCTGCTGCCTACTTTCCTCACGGGCTTCTTCTTTGTTTCCGACTACCTCTACCTCATCGTCGTCGGTAAGAATGTTCCCGTCTGGGTCTACGGATTCGTCGTGGCGCTGGTGCTTTTCGGCGCTTTCTCCACCTTCCGCAAGATCAAACTAAGGCTGGCCGAAGAAACACCCTCCGGCGCCTGAGAACCGGAACCGCACGCCGGCGCCGGCAAAGGCTGCCTGCCGACTCGCATCGCCGCCGAATTCCGCTTGACATCCCTTGCCCGTTTTCCTATCTTGCTCTCATACTTTTCTGAGACAACCGTGTAAACAAATTGCGGCCTGCCACTTTCCGGACGCGCGTCGCAAGACATTCGACATTTCCAGAGAAAGCAGAGGCGAGGACTATTATGAAGCGTTCAGCAAAGATATTGGCGGTACTCTCCCTGTGTTTGCCATTCATCTTTGGCGCAGGACCGAATCCCTACCGCGAGACAACGGTCGCAAAAGGCGCCGCGATTCAAGGTGTGGTGAAGTTTCTCGGCAAAGTGCCGGCGCCCAAAAAAATCCTGATAAGTAAGAACAACGAACAGTGCGGCAACGGCAACCGGGAAATTCAGTGGGTTGCCGTCGCCGATGGCAATCGACTGCGCAACGTGGCGGTCTACATCGCGAAAATCGACCACGGCAAGAAATGGAACCATCCGAAAAACGGCTACATGCTCGACCAGCAGGAATGCCGTTTTCTGCCCGATTTCTTCGCTGTGCCCAAAGGTGAAACCCTGCGCATCTTGAACAGCGACCCCATCCTGCACAACATCCACACCTACGAAATCGTCAAGCGCGTGCGCCGCACCATGTTCAACGAGGGCCAGCCGTACAAAGGCTTCGAATTCACCAAACGCATTCACACCCGGCGCAGCAACATCGTCAAAATCGAGTGCGATGCCCACAATTTCATGCACGCCTGGATTTTCGTGCCGGAAAA
>CAZTNL010000488.1:0-3144 GCA_964614885.1 uncultured Calditrichaceae bacterium
AGCCGGTGGTTTACTTCGGCGTTATCTCGCGCTACAATCCGCGCATCATGTTCGAAGGCTACCAGCCGATAATGGACTACCTGACTGAGCACACTGACTACCGGTTCGAATTAAAACTGGGCAAGACCTACGAGGATGCGGTGCAATTTCTCTGCGATGGAAAAGTCCGGGTAGCGTCCCTCGGCGGGGTTACCTATCTCGAAGCGCACAAACGCTGCGACGCGACACCGATTCTGCGTCCGAAAAACAGGGATGGGGTGGCATCTTACCGCAGCATGACGGTGGTCCGCCGCAACAGTCCATTTCGCACCCTGAGCGACCTCCGCGGGCAATCCTTCGCCTTCGCCTCGCTGCATTCAACTTCCGGCAACCTGATCCCGCGATATTACCTGGCCCATGCAGGCGTCAGCATCGAGGATTTCAGCGAATACGTCAACCTGAAACATCACGACTCTGTGGCGAAGGCGGTTTTGACCGGGGAATATGCGGCCGGCGCCGTCAAGGATATCATCGCCGATCGCTATCTTGGCCGCGGGCTGCGCGTTTTGCACGTATCGGACCCCATTCCGAGCGTGCCAATCGTGACCAGGAAAGATTGTGACCCGAAGCTCGCGGCCGCTGTCCGCCGGGCTTTGCTGGCCGTCCGGCCTAATGACCCTGAAATGCGTGCGGCGCTGGCCAAATGGAATGCCGAATTTCGCTACGGCTTTGTCCCCGCAAAAGACGCCGACTACCAGACGCTGCGCGACATGATGAACACCATTCCTGCGAAATGTGGCAACTCCTGCCATCCTCCCCTGACGTTGTGAGGCAGCAGATATGACATTTCGCCCTACGCTCGAAGGCAAGTTTATTGCACTGGCCTCAGCCATCATTCTCGTCTGCAGCTTTGTTGCCAACATCTCGATCGTCAACGTCTATCGCAACCAGCTTTTTCGCGAAGCCGAGCAACGCGCCCACCTGCTCACCGAATCGACCGCCATCTCGTTTACCAACGCTCTGCTCTACCAAGAGTTGGGACTTGTCGAAGAGGGCGGCCTCATTGAAAACCACATCCACGACTTGCTGGCCGATTCGCTGACTTCGGTGGTTGGCGTAACCGTGTACGACCCCACCGGTCACATTCTCGCTACCAACAACTACGATGATTACCTGACGCGCGCGCCTGCGAGCGCCGATGTATTGAACTGGCGCGATATTCCCCACGGCGCAGTCCAGAAAGAGGCCGGGGGCGACCGCTTCAGCATCATCTTCCCGCTGAGAATCAGCACCAAGAGTTTCGGCACGCTTGTCGTGCAGTTCAGCCGGCAACAGGAGCATGGTCAGCTTGCCGACTACAAGCGTATGGTGTTCGCCATGAGCCTCGGCTTTGCAGTCTTCGGTATTCTCATGGCCTTCCTGGTCGCGCGCACCCTGGCCAGCCCCATCAAGACCCTCGCCGGCGAAATAGAGAAAGTCGAAGACCCGACCTACGAAGTGGCCTTGCCAGCCACGCGCATGGATGAAATCGGCGACCTCGAGCGCGGTTTTGTCGAAATGTTGAAACGGCTCAAAAGTGCGGCAGAGGAAAAGGACCGGCAACAAAAGACGCTCATTCAAACGGAAAAACTCGCGTCGGTGGGGACTCTCGTTTCAGGTTTGGCGCATGAAATCAACAATCCGCTGGCCGGCATTCGGAACTGCCTGCGCCGAATCAAAGATACGCCTGAGGACGCCGTCCAGACCACCCGCTACGCCAAGCTGATGGACAATGCCCTCTTGCGCATCGAAAACATCATCCGCGACCTGCTCAACTTCTCGCGCAAGAAAGACATTTCATTGCAACCCGTCGTTCTGAACGATATTATAAAGGCGGCCTGCCATCTGGTGGAGCTGCGCCTGAAGAAACACAGCGTGCGGCTCAACATGGTTCTCTCCGACCAACTCCCGCCGGTTCTTGGGGACGCGCAGCACCTCGAGCAGGTCTTCATCAACCTCCTTCTGAACGCGGTGGATGCGAGCGAAGAGGGCGCACTCGTTGAAATATCGAGCGGCCGGGACGGGCGGCAGGCGTTTGTCGAAGTGCGGGACAGCGGCAGGGGAATTCCACCCGAAGCGCAAAAGGCCATTTTCGATCCTTTCTTCACCACCAAACCGGTCGGTCAGGGCACGGGACTCGGGCTCGCCGTGAGCAAGGCGATCATCGATGAACACGAGGCGCAAATCGATTTTACCAGCAGCGACGACGGCACCACATTCCGCGTCGTCTTCCGTCTCACCGGGAAGCAGGAGGGTGAACACCGACCATCGCTGAGCGCCGCCATCCTGGCCGGCGGCAAATCATCGCGCATGGGCCGGAACAAGGCGCTGGTGGAGGTAGACGGCAAACCGATGATCGCCCATGTCGCGGACACGATAGGCAAGCACATCGACAACATCGTCGTAATCGGCAGCCCCAGCGAGGATTACAATTTCCTGCAACTCCCGGTGGTCGCCGATGCGGTCGAGAGCTGCGGGCCGCTGGCGGGAATCTTTACCGCCGTGCAGCAGACTTCGGCTCAGTATTGCCTGGTAGTTGCCTGCGACCTGCCCTTCCTCAGCGAAGCGCTGGTGAAGTTTCTCAGCGAAAACTGCCGGGGCTACGACATTCTAGCGTTCGAATCTGATTCGGGCGTAGAGCCGCTGTGCGCCATCTACAGCAAGAAGTGTTTGCCGGCCATCGAGGCGCAGCTTAAGAACAAACGGCACAAAGTGTCGGCGCTGTTCGACCTGGTAAACACGCGCATCGTGCGCATGGAGCCGGGCCTGGCCTTTTACGACCGGCGGGCCTTCCTCAATGTAAATACCCCGGGCGAACTCTCCGAAGCGCGGAGCCTGCGGCAAGCCGAACCGGAAATCGCCGCCGACGAAAAACGCAGCGACGAGAGCGCCTGATTGCAAACGAACGAACGCGGAAGATCATGAAAATTCTGATCGAAGAACGTACGCTCGAGCGCGTCGGCGGCACGCAAACGTTCAACATCGACGTGCGCGTGATCGCGGCCACCAAAAAGGATCTGCGCCGGCTCGTCGCCGACGGCCAATTTCGCGAGGATCTTTTTTATCGCCTCAACATCTACCCGGTCAACCTGCCGCCCCTGCGCGAGCGCAAAGAAGATATCGAAT
>CAZTNL010000489.1:0-3143 GCA_964614885.1 uncultured Calditrichaceae bacterium
AGTGAGAATTGGCAGTGTGATCGCTCATCTTTTGCATTTTGCAAGAGATTGTTTAGCCGGAAAATTCAAGAGCCTTAGGAAGCGCACAAAGGACGCGAAAGAAAAGCAATGACCCGGCTACGACATCGTTCAATAGTGAACGATGCACACATTTACCAGGACATTCTCGATTCGGTGCAAAAGCCGGTTCGTTACCTCGGCAACGAATGGAACGTCATTCGCAAGACCGCCCCGGATGTGCGCAAGCGCGTGGCGTTGTGTTTTCCGGACACTTACGAAATAGGTATGTCGCATCTGGGATTGCGAATTCTGTACGCGAGCATGAACGGGCGCGAGGACATGGCTGCAGAGCGCTGTTACGCGCCCTGGGTCGATATGGCGGACAAGCTGCGCGAAACCGGCAAACCGCTGGTGTCGCTGGAGACACAGCGGCCACTGAGCGACTTCGACGTGGTCGGATTTTCGTTACAGTACGAGCTCGAATATACCAACGTGCTCATGATGCTCGACCTGGGCGGCATCCCGTTGCGGAGCGCTGACCGCGGTGACTCCGACCCTCTGGTGATAGGCGGCGGGCCATGCGTATTCAGCCCGGAACCTGTAGCGGATTTTTTCGATTGTTTCCTCATCGGGGATGGCGAGGAGGCTTTTCCCAATATCGTTGACCGCTTCCTCGAGCTGAGGAACAACGGCACGCCACGACGCGAGCTTCTTTTACAGTTGGCGCAAATGCCCGGCGTCTACGCCCCTTCCCTTTACCCGACGCGTATCGACCCCGAAACCGGGTTCGAAGTTGTCGCACCGGCCGCGGGAGCACCGTTCCCCGTACGGCGCACCTATGTTAAAGACATCAACGATTTCCCCTTTCCCGCCGACATTCTTGTGCCGCACGTAGACATTGTGCACGATCGTGTTGCCGTGGAGATTGCGCGCGGCTGCACCGAAGGGTGTCGTTTCTGCCAGGCAGGCACCATCTACAGGCCCGTGCGTGAGCGCAGGCCAGAGGCGATCATCGATTCGGTGATGAAAAGCCTGGAGCAGACCGGTTTCGACCAGGCTTCGCTGACTTCGCTTTCGACCGCCGATTTCAGCTGCATCGGTCCTCTGGCGCAAAAGCTGAGTGCGGAGCTGGAGAAGCGGCGCACTGCCATGGTCGTTTCCTCCATGCGCGTCTACGGCATGACGGATGATTTGGGCGAGAGTCTGTCCAGAGTTTGGCGTTCCGGCTTTACGATTGCGCCGGAAGCGGGCAGCCAGCGGCTACGGGATGTCATCAACAAGGGAATCACCGAGGAGGTGATTCTCGGTGGCGCACGCACGGCTTTCACCAACGGCTGGTCACATGTGAAACTCTATTTCATGATCGGCCTGCCCACGGAAACCGAAGCGGATCTCGAGGCGATCGTTGATCTCGGACTGAAGATCCTGAAGCTGGCAGAGAACGAGCATGGCAAGAATGCTCAGGTCACGATCAGCGTATCGTCGCACATCCCCAAGCCACACGCAGCGTTTCAGTGGCTCGGCGTAGACGATAGCGAAACTCTGAGGCAGAAGCAACGCTACCTTCGTGGCAAGATCGACCGCTACCAGCGCCTGCGATTCAAATGGCACGATGTCGAGCATTCGTGGCTCGAAGCCATTTTCTCGCGCGGCGACCGGCGACTTGGCCGTGCCATCGAGCTCGCCTACCAGCGTGGCGCCCGCTTCGATGCATGGACCGACCAGATCGACCTGGATATTAGGCGCCAGGCGTTCGACGAACTCGGTATCGAGCCGGAAATCTGGATGAAGGACGTGCCGCTGACGGCCGCCTTGCCGTGGGACCACCTCGATTCGCTGGTAAAAAAGGAGTGGCTCATCCAGGAGTTCAAACGCGCCTTGAAGGGACGATTTTCACCAGCGTGCGAAAAACCATTCAAAAAGAAAAGCGACCTCGACCGTACTGACCTCGGCAAGCCATCGGAAAGCGACAAGCTGGTCTGCTACCACTGCGGTCTGGAATGCGACCTCGACGCCGTCCGAAACGAGCGGATCGAAAGCTGGAACACCCTCGAGAACGGTCTTGCGCCGGCGCCACAAGAGGCTTACGTCGAGGACGGGCAGGTGCGAACGCGCTATCGCGCTTCATTTGCCAAGCTGGGAGCGTTTCGCTATCTTTCGGCTCTGGACATGAAACGAACCTTCACCCGCGCGTTTAATCGCGCCAACGTGCCGCTGCGGTTCAGCCAGGGTTTTCATCCGGCGCCGACGCTTTCCTTCGGCCCTGCACTTCCTGTCGGGATAGAGGGCGCGCGCGAATTTCTCGATTTTGAAACGACTAGCCGCGTTGAGGACGATGAACTCCTCGTCCGGCTTAATGCACAATTACCGGTCGGCCTGCAGTTTATATCGGTTCAGGCGATCGAGCTTAAAGCCGATTCCCTTTCGCGTATCATTACCGCGGCCGAATATTCAGTGGCCCTGGATTCCGAGGAGATCGCCGACTTCCTGCGGAAGCACGCAAACGGCCAGTTTGACGAAGACCTTGTGAAAATGCACACTCGCTACGCAAAGTCATTGCTGGCAAGCGACTCGATCGAAGTAGAGAAAACGACCAAGGGCAAGAGGCGTACGGTCGATATCCGACCTCTCATTGAGGAGGTGACGGTGGAGAGAACAGGAGGCGGCTGCAGGCTCCGTCTGGTACTCAGCGCCGGCAACCAGGGGGGCGTTCGTCCCGATCTTGTGCTGGAAAAAATGTACGGCGCGCCGCGGGGCTTGTTTTCGATCCGGCGCGAACGTCTTCTGGACGCTCACGGCCGGGAAGTGGGGGGCGTAGAAATGGTTGATTCGCAGAGGGCGCTGAGAATAGAACGGTGGAGCAACGCTTCACAGGAATGTCAGAATATAACTTTTTGCCAAATCCGATCGGAGCCGTGTCGTGAGCCATAAGCCCCGAGCCTCCTTCTACACCCTCGGCTGCCGCCTGAATCAGGCCGAGACCTCCCTGATCAGCGACACGTTCAGGGAGGATGGTTACGACATCGTCGGTTATGATGATGCGACCGACGTGTGCGTGATCAACACCTGTACGGTGACAGAACAGGCTGATTCGAAGTGCCGGCAACTGGTGCGACAGGTCCTGCGGAAATCGCCGGACGCTT
>CAZTNL010000490.1:0-3140 GCA_964614885.1 uncultured Calditrichaceae bacterium
GCCGTCAAAGCCGCCTTGTTGCGTTGGGCGAATTTTTTCGCGCGGTAGGCAGACGTGTCGGAGCGCGCCCGCACCGGCAGCCCCGAGAGGTAGCGCGAGAGGTCTTCGCGTAAATGTTCGACGGAGAGATAGCGCCGCTCGGGCTCTTTCTTCAGCGCCGCCAGACAAATGTTGTCCAGATCGCCGGCCAGCTTTTTCCGCAACCGTCCGGGGTGAGTAGCGCGCAGTTGACTGATCATACTGGGATCGGTGTCGAAATCATCCCGCGGGCTTTCGCCGCTGTTTTTTTTGCCGATTGCGGTACTCGGTTTCGGCGGCTCAGTCGCACAAATAGCGCGCTCGATTTCCGCACGAGAGAGCCCCTGGAAACGATAAGGTCGGCGCCCGATCAGGAGTTCGTAGAGCACGACGCCCAGAGAGTAAACGTCGGATACCGTATTCACGGTCTCGCCGCGGGCCTGCTCCGGAGAAGCGTACTCCGGCGTCATGAAGCGCTCGCCGGCCCGCGTTTGCGGCGCCGAGGGTTGAACGCCATTTGCACCGACAGACAGCGCCTTGGCGATGCCGAAATCGAGAAGTTTTACGGCGCCTTCTTCGGTGACAAGAATATTTCCGGGTTTTATGTCGCGGTGGATCAGCATATTCCGGTGGGCGTAGTTCACCGTCGCACAGACGGTTTGAAATAGTCGCAGACGTTCTTCAATAGAGAGTTTGTGCTGATCGCAGTAATCGGTGATTGGCGCGCCGTCGACATATTCCATGGTAAAATACGGCAGGCCGTCCTGCGTGACCCCGCCGTCCAGAAGCCTGGCAATGTTGGGGTGCTGCAGTCGCGCCAGGATTTGCCGCTCGCTCTGGAAGCGTTTTAGAATGTCAGCGGAGTCCATGCCGCGTTTGATAAATTTCATGGCGACCCGTTGCTCGAACGCTCCGTCGGCGCGCTCGGCAAGGAAGACCGCGCCCATGCCGCCGCTTGCCAGCTCCCGAACAATGCGATAGGCCCCAACTTTCCTGTTCAGCAAAGAAGAAATCTCATCCAGGTCAATTGCGTCCACAGCCTGCCCCTGCAGCAGGCTGTGCTTGTCGCTGTCCGAACGCACAAGCGCCATCACTTTTTCGAACAAAGTCGTGTCATCGCCGCAGGCTTTCTCCAAAAAGGCCTGCCGCTTTTCCGGAGAAAGCCGGACTGCCTGCTCGAATAACCTGCGGACGGATTTTGCATCCGGAAAGCGCATTTTGACCTCTTGGTTTGATTGTCGAAATTTCACGGGAAGGGTTAAGCCTGAAGCTTAACGGGTCACGACCGCATGGCGTCACCCAGCCAGGCTTGCGCGAAACGCCAATCTCGTCGCACCGTGGGCACGGACACCTTCAGGACGCTGGCAATTTCCTGATGGGTCAGGCCGCCGAAAAATTTCAATTCCACGACTTTCGAAACCCTGGGCAGTTCGCCCTGCAAATCGTCCAGCGCCTCATCCAGAGCGATCAGCTCGTCGGCGCGAGCCTCGCGTTTTACGGAACGCTCGTCGAATGTGACCAGGGGCTGATCGCCCCCGCGTTTGTCGGCGCTTCGTTTACGCGCGTAATCCACCAGAATGCGCCGCATCGACTTCGCCGAAAGAGCGAAAAAGTGCGCCCGGTTCCTCCAGTCGATATCGTCCATGCCGACCAGCTTCAGGTACGCTTCGTGCACCAGTGCCGTGGCATTCATGGTGTGGTTGCCGCGCTCTCCCCTGAGCCGGTTGCGCGACAACCTGCGCAGCTCATCATAGACGATCGGAAAAAGCTGGTCGACGGCGGCCCGGTTTCCCTGTCCCGCGCGAACCAGCAGCCGGGTTATCGTTTTCGGACTTTGTGGCATGACGCTAAACGCTAACTCCCAACAAATGATGCCGCAATCGGATTTGCAAACCAGGAAGAGCAAAACATGAAGAGCAGAAAACGCAGACAGGCGGCGTTTGCAAGACCCCCGCAAGGCGCTCGGCATGCGCGTGATGTCCCCGGCGCGCACGCATTGCTGAAATTAGGAAATTGTATTTCCCTAAACAAGTCAAATTATCGGGATGATGGATTCTCGGGCGCCGTTACCCATAAACGGGAAATCATCACCCTCTATCTTGAGGGCTATTTGACTCCGGAAATCGCTATCAAGACCAACCACGCCGCCGAATCCGTTGACCGCTACATCCGAGACTACCACCGCGTCGAGCTGCTCTGGAAGTATGGCGTGCGCAATCTCGAGGAAATCAACCAACTCACCAGACTCGCGCCCAGAGTCGCCCAACAGTACATCGATTTGCTGCCTGAGAAAATCAAAAAGAAAGAGCCAAAGAACCCGAGACTGGAACTATTATGCTTGCAAAACTAAACCGTTCTCAATATCTTTGCACGGTCGGTCAAACGGAAACGAGCTCTGCTGAGGAGCAACTCGTCGGGGATAGCCGACCCGGTGAAAATGGCCGGGAGAAAACGCCCTCCCGGCTTTGTATTGCATTTTCATCGCGATGCCTAAGAAAACCTAAATCAATACCTTATGACATCCTGTGGTCATTTGAGATTATCCTGTCCTTGGGATAACATGGGCGGATGCCGATGCCTACTGTAAATCGGTTGGTAAAAGACTGCCAACTGAAGCGGAATGGGAAAAGGCGGCAAAAGGTGGCAAGGATTATTTATACCCCTGGGGAAATGAGATTACAACGGGCCATGAAAACTGTCAGACGGACGGGCTAAAACCCGTCGGTAGTTTTTCTCCCAATGAATATGGCATTTATGACCTTGGAGGGAATACAATGGAATTTTGCTCAGATTGGTATGACAAGAATTATTATCAAACTTCCCCATACCACAATCCTAAAGGGCCAAAACAAGGGAGATTCCATGTTGCACGAGGTGGGGCCTGGTTTGTCAATTGCAATTCTTATTCCCAGACATCACATAGAGAACATCATGACGAAAGTGTTCAATCAAGCCAAAATCTTGTAGGCTTTCGTTGTGCTGCACAGCCCAATTAGGTTGAGTTCGTTTTTTTTGAACCAAGCATTTTCTGTCCGCCACAAGAAAGCCCGGCTCCTTCATATAGCCGGGCTTTACTTTTTAGTTTTCCCTGCGTATTTTTCAGGAAATCGTTCTTTCTCAAC
>CAZTNL010000491.1:0-3139 GCA_964614885.1 uncultured Calditrichaceae bacterium
TCATTTGTTGAAGTTGTGGTACATCGGATTCGGTGGGGCCATCGGCGCGCTTTGCCGCTACGGGCTGTCGGGAGTGATTCCGCGGTTTTGGGGCGGCGTTTTTCCCTGGGGAACACTCGGTGTCAACCTGGTGGGATGCTTTCTCATTGGCCTGCTCTGGGAATTCTGTGCGCGCTTTGCGATTGGCCCGGCACTGCGCTCTTTCATTTTCATCGGGTTCCTGGGCGCGTTTACGACCTTCTCAACATTTGGCCTGGAAAGCCTCAATCTGCTTAAGGCGGGCGAATTGCGTCTCGCTTTTCTCAATATTTTTCTTAGCAATGGACTCGGTTTGGTGTTGGTATTTGCCGGCATTGAAGCCGCCGCGGTCGCAATGAAAATAATGGAATAGGAGGGACCAGGTGAAACTTCCGGAGAGAGGGCTGCTTCTGCGCATTTTCATTGGTGAGGGCGATATGTACAAGGGAAAAGCGCTTTACGAGCAGATTGTTTTGAAAGCGCGTGAGCTGCATCTGGCGGGCGCGACGGTCGTGCGCGGCATCATGGGGTTCGGCGCGGACAGCCGCGTGCACACCGCCAAGATTCTGCGCCTTTCCGAAGACCTGCCGATCATCATCGAACTGGTCGATACAGAAGAGAACCTGCAGAAACTGATGCCTTTCCTGGACGAAACCGTGCAGGAAGGCCTGATCACGATGGAGAAGGTCAAAGTCATAAAATACCGCCACAGCGGCCAGGGCAACGCCGCGCAGAACCCTGAGCAGGGGTAGGCTGCGAAAATATATCTGCCACGTCTTCCGGCGGGACACCCGTTGCGCTTCCGGAATTCTGAAAGCGCTTGACTTTGTTGCCAGATTTCTTTAGCATTGAAGGAAAAAGGCAGCATGCATGACGACGAAATACCCGCCGCTTTATTATTCCGACTACCTTAAGCTCGACTCACTTCTTGGCGCTCAGTGTCCCAAGAGCGAGCAACTGGGCGGAAATCTCGCACACGATGAAGTCCTGTTTATCATCGTCCACCAGGCGTATGAACTCTGGTTCAAACAGATTCTGCATGAACTCGATTCTGTGGCTGCCATCTTCAGCGAAGAGCCGGTAGACGAAGATGATATGGCTGTGTCCGTGTTGCGTCTTGGACGCGTCATCGAGATCCAGAAGGTGCTGGTGGCGCAGCTCAGCATACTCGATACCATGACTCCGCTCGATTTCCTCGAATTTCGCGACTACCTCGTACCTGCGTCCGGGTTCCAGAGCTTTCAATTTCGCATGATCGAGAACAAGCTCGGGTTGCAGAAGTCCCAGCGAAAACTCTTCGAGAAAAGACCTTACCATGCGCGACTTTCCGGAAAACACCGGGAAATGATTCTGCGCGCCGAGAGCGAGCCTTCGCTTTTCAGCCTGGTCGAGCACTGGTTGGAGCGAACCCCGTTCCTGAACGTAGACGGGTTTGATTTCTGGGAAAACTTTCAAGGCGCGGTTGCCAGAGGATTTGAGAACGACCGGACGATCATCGAATCAAACCCGATGCTGTCGGACGAGGCGAAGCAAAGCGAATTGCAGGAGCTTGACAAGAACGAAGAAGATTTTCTGGCGTTGTTCGATGAAGCAAAGTACCTGTTGCTGGTAAAGAAAGGGGTTCGACGCTTGTCATACCGGGCCACGCAGGCAGCTTTGCTGATCACCCTCTTCCGTGATGAGCCGATTCTGCAAATGCCCTTTCGATTTCTTTCGGGCCTGGTTGAAATAGACGATTTGTTCACGACCTGGCGCTACAGGCACTCCATCATGGTGCAGCGGATGATCGGACAAAAAGTGGGCACCGGCGGCTCCTCCGGTCAAAAGTATCTGAAGATGACCGCGGATAGTCACCGTATCTTCGCCGACCTGACCAACCTTTCGACATTCCTCATTCCACGATCGCAGCTACCGGAACTGCCGCGGGAATTTCGCCGGAATTTGGGCTTTTACTACACCTGGAAGGGAAAATGAACATCGATCTGAGGAACAAGCGGGCAGTGGTTTGCGGCAGCTCGCAGGGTATCGGCCGTGCTGTCGCCCGTGAATTCGCAGAGCTGGGCGCCAGCGTTCTGCTGGTTGCGCGTGACCAGGGGCGACTCGAAGCCGTTCAGAAGTCGCTCAAAACCGGAAGCGGCCAGATGCATGGCGTTTTTGCCGTGGATTTCGACGAGCCGGAGAGGATGCGCGAAACACTGCCGGAAGCTTTGCAAACGTTCGGCCCTGTGGAGATTTTGGTCAACAACACCGGTGGGCCGGCGGCGGGTCGCGCCATCGAGGCCGGGCCGGATGAGTTTTCCCGGGCTTTTTCCAGACATCTTGTTTGTAATCAAATCCTGGTGCAGAGCGTGGTGCCGGGCATGAAAAATAGCGGCTATGGCCGCATCATCAACATTATCTCGACCTCTGTTAAGCAGCCACTTCCCGGGCTGGGGGTGTCAAACACGATCCGGGGCGCAGTGGCGAACTGGGCCAAGACGCTGGCCACGGAATTGGGGCCGTTCGGGATAACTGTGAACAATGTCCTTCCGGGAGCAACTGCTACCGCAAGACTGGATGCGTTGATAGAAGGCAAGGCGCAAAAGTCCGGAGAATCCAGCGCGGTGGTCGCTGAGCACATGAAGTCGTTGATTCCGGCACGCCGTTTCGCTTTGCCCGAGGAGTTGGCCTACGCGGTGGCCTTTCTTGCCTCGCCGGCGGCCGCGTATGTAAACGGAATCAACCTTCCGGTCGATGGAGGGCGTACTCAGTGTCTTTAACCTTCACGCATCGGAGTGGCGAGGGTCGGAAGCGGCTCATCGGGCAATTCGAATGCTGAAAATAGCCAACTATATCAACGGTTCGTTGACGCCACCTGCCTCTGGCAGCTATCTCGACAACTTCGAGCCGGCTACCGGCAAGGTCTACTCGCTTTGTCCCGACTCGGACCAGCGAGACGTCGACCTGGCCGTCGAGGCGGCAGGCAAGGCGTTTCCGGCTTGGTCCGCCATGCCGGCGGAGGAGCGTTCCCGGCTGCTCATGCAACTGGCGGACCTCATCGGGCAAAACTTCGAACGGCTGGCCGAGGCCGAGTCGCGCGATAACGGAAAACCACTGAGTCTGGCCCGTTCAGTTGACATTC
>CAZTNL010000492.1:0-3131 GCA_964614885.1 uncultured Calditrichaceae bacterium
CTCCTGGTAGATATCTTCAGCATCCTCAAAGTTGTTGAGCATAGCATGGGCGAGCCGTAAGACCTGCCTGTCATAACGCCTGACCAGCGCCTCGAATGCGACGAGGCTTCCCGCTTGTGCCTCTTTGATGATTGCGATTTCTTCGTTGTTCATATGCAAGACTCAGACGTTTAGACAAATATATGAATAAAAGGTTTGCAATTACAACGTTCGGCCCATAAATATCTTGCTTATTAAACTTGAATTGGCAACTTATGTATGTCGTTGACGTTTCGGATTGCCGCACACGGGTTAGCTGTTTCAACCGCATACTCCGCGGAACGTGCGCGCTTCTCAAACCAGCTCCGGCGAACGAGGCAGCCGCTTTTCCGGCTCCGCAGCTACTCTGTGACAACATCAAAATTGGGAATGAAACACAGCACCGCGCCAAATTTTCTCGCCATCGCCGGCAACATGGGAGTCGGCAAGACCACCCTGACCGAACTTCTAAGCGATCGTTTCGGCTGGAAAACCTACTTCGAGCCTCAAGCTAAGAATCCCTACCTGACCGATTTTTACGTAGACATGCAGAAATGGGCGTTGCATTCGCAGATCTTTTTCCTGACCCAACGCTTCAAAGACCACATTGCCATTCAACACAGCCCTGACATTTGCATTCAGGACAGAACCATATACGAGGATGCCGAAATCTTCGCAAGCAATCTGTTTCAGCGCGATCTCATGCCCGAGCGCGACTATGAGACGTATCGCAGTCTCTACGAAGCGATGGAACAGTCGCTGCAGCACCCCGAACTGATCATCTATCTGAAGGCGAGCATCTGGACGCTCATCAGCCGCATACGCAAACGCGGTCGCGAGTATGAACGCGATGTCAACACCGAGTACCTGGCCCAACTCAACATCAACTACGAGCGCTGGATCAAGCGGATTTCAGGCAGTTGGAACGTGATGATCATCGACACAGATAACTTTGACATGCACAAAGATACCGAATGGATGGAAGGAATCCTGGAAGAAGTCAGACATCGCATGATCAGGTAAGGTTCACAACCAAACGCAAAGAAAGACGCCCCAACCATGGCAGATCGCTCAATTCTCGTTACCGGTGCGGGGGGGTATGTAGGTCGTCAGGTTGTCGCAGAAGTGGCCGGCAACCCCGACTTTTCTGCCCGCATTATCGCCACCGATATTCACCTCCCGCCAGAGCCCGATCGTCTCCCGGGCGTTCAATATGAGGCGCTCGACGTGCGCTCTGAGGCTCTCCTGCCATTGCTGAAAGACAACAAAGTCGACTCCATCGTCCACCTCGCCGCAATCGTGACCCCGGGGAAAGATACAACCCGTGAAATGCAATACTCCGTAGATGTCCTCGGTACCAGGAACGTCCTGGAGTGCGCCGCGCAGTCAGGTGTCACACACATCACCTTTACCAGCAGTGGCGCTGCCTACGGTTACCATGCCGACAATCCGGAATGGATCGATGAGGCGTGCGCTCTGCGCGGCAACCGGGAGTTCGCCTACGCCGACCACAAACGCCAGGTCGAAGAAATGCTGGCAGAGTGGCGCACGCATCATCCCGGAATCGGGCAATTGATCTTTCGGCCCGGCGCCATTCTCGGAGAAACCACCGCCAACCAGATCACCGCCCTGTTCGAGCAGCGCGCCGTCATCGGCCTCGCCGGCAGCGAAATCCCCTTCACCTTCATCTGGGATAAAGATGTGGTCGGCAGCATCGTAAAGGGCGTGCAGGAAAGAGCGACCGGCATCTACAATCTCGCCGGCGACGGCGCCATCACCATGCGCGAAATCGCGGAACTCATGGAAAAACCTTACCTGCAGGCGCCGGTGTGGATGGCCACCTCCGTCCTCTGGCTTCTGAAGCGATTCCACCTGACACGCTATGGGCCGGAGCAGGTGCCCTTCCTGCGCTACCGGCCTGCGCTGAGCAACAAGCGCCTGAAGGAAGAATTCGGCTACGCCCCACGCAAAAACTCGCGTGAAGTCTTTGAGCATTTCTTGAACGCAAAAAACGCCCTGAGGAAATGAGGCGGAAGGGTTATATGCGCACGTATACTGGCCGGACCGTCGTCATTACCGGAGCCGCTGGCGGTATGGGCCGCGCCTTCGCCAGGCGGTTCGCGGCCGCCGGCGCCAGGCTGGCACTGCTCGATCTCAAGCACGAAAGCGTCAGCGCCTTTACTGCCGACCTCCAAGCAGAGGGCGTCGAAGCAGAAGCGGTCACTTGTGATGTCACCGATTTCGTTAGCTGCTCAGACGCCATTGCGAAAGCCCGCCGACGATTCTCTTCTGTGGATGTCCTGATCGCCAATGCGGGTATCACGCACCGCAGCGCCCTGCGCGAGACCGATCTCCAGGTCTACCGGAAAGTCATGGACGTCAACTACTTCGGCGCGGTCAACTGCGCCAAGGCCGCGCTGGAAGATTTGATCGCCGCGCGCGGCCAAATCATCGTGATAAGTTCGATAGCCGGCTTTTCCCCACTGCTCGGTCGCAGCGGCTACGCCGCCAGCAAGTACGCGCTGCACGGTTTTTTCGACACGGCCCGCACCGAGCTGGCGCCGCACGGCGTCGGCGTCACTATCGTTTGTCCGGGTTTTACCGCAACCGACATCACGACCGCCGCCCTCGACGGCGACGGCAAACGCACGCGCCACCCACAGTCAACCCTCGGCAGAATCGCATCACCGGACGAAGTAGCGGAGAAGCTCTTCCGCGCCGCCAGCCGAAACCAGAGGCTTCTTGTGCTCTCAAAAGTCGGCAGCGCCACCCGGCTCCTGACCCGACTCGCGCCCGGCGTTTATGAGAAAATGATGGCGAGATCGCTGCGCAGGGAGGTAGAGAGGAACTAGTCCGGAAAGGGGATGTGGCGCCCATTCAGTCCCCGCGCTGAAGCACGGGGCAATTTATCTGTCGCTTTTATCAGTAGTTGTTTTCCCAGTTGCCGTTGCCATATAAAATAAGGCGGCTATTTACCTCTTGCCAATATCAATAGCCCCGTCCCTTTAGGGCGGGGTTGACCGAGAAAACCAGCCACCAAACGAAGAAATCATTTTTCCAGAGGTTTTAAGAGAGGTCTCCCTGCCTGGCAGGCAAAAATCGAGGAGAAAAAG
>CAZTNL010000493.1:0-3119 GCA_964614885.1 uncultured Calditrichaceae bacterium
GAACGCGTTCGGCGAGCCAGTACATCCTCCACCGTGCGCGCCATTTCATGCCGGACCGTCCAGATGACTTCGGCTTTGATGTAAGGCAGGTGCGGGTGCAGCTTCTGGCCCAATTCCGGGGCGTCCTGAATCAGGGAACGGATGCCACCGGAGTCGCTGCCGTAGAGCACCAGCGGATCGTGTTCCCGCACGTGTTCCAGCCAGCCGTGGATGCGGAGCGTTTCGGTTTTGCTCGGCGCGGGCTCGAGACAGGAGGCCATGGTCGCGTGCGTAACCGCGTCTTCCCCCATTTTGCGGTATGTGGTCCATTTGCCGCCGGTGATCGTCACCAGGCCGGAACGGGAGGTAATAATCGTGTGGTCGCGTGAAAGCGCAGCCGTATTTTCGCTGTCCCCGGCTTTTACCAGTGGCCGCAGCCCGGCAAACGCGCTGAGCACGTCCTGCCGGCTCGGATCCTTGGTCAGGTAACGAACCGCGTGTTTGAGGATGAATTCGACCTCTTCGGCCATGGGACGGGGCTCCAGCGAGGGCTTCTCGACCGGCGTGTCGGTGGTTCCGACCACCACCCGGTTATGCCAGGGCACGGCAAAAAGCACGCGGCCGTCTTCGGTGTGTGGCACCATGATGGCGGAGTCGCCCGGTAAAAAGGACTTGTCCAGAACCAGGTGTACGCCCTGGCTCGGCGCGATGATCGAGGCTGCGTTCGGATCATCCATGCGCAAAATCGAGTCGGTGAAAACGCCGGTGGCGTTTACCACCACGCAGGTGTGCAATTCGTATTCATCGCCGGTTTCAAGGTCGGTCGCGGCCACGCCTTCGGTCACATCGTTGCTTTTGAGCAAGCCGCGGACCGGCATGTAGTTGATGGCGACTCCCCCCAAATCGACCAGCGTCTGCGCCAGGTTGATGGCAAGGCGCGAATCGTCGAACTGACCGTCGTAGTAGATGACGCCACCTCGCAGTCCTTCAGGTTCCAGCGTTGGAATGCGCTCGAGCGTCTCCTCCCGCGACAGGCTTTTCGACGGCCCCAGCCCCAGCTTGCCGGCGAGCATGTCGTAGACTTTCAACCCGATGCCATAAAACGGCCCCTCCCACCAGTCATAATTCGGCACGATAAAAGCCTGGTGCCGCACCAGGTGGGGCGCGTTATTGATGAGCAAACCGCGCTCGTGCAGCGCCTCCAGCACCAGAGAAATGTTGCCCTGCTGCAGGTAGCGCACGCCGCCGTGCACCAGTTTGGTGCTGCGGCTCGAGGTGCCCTTGGCAAAATCGTGCTGTTCGAGCAGCAAGGTTTTGTAGCCGCGCGACGCGGCTTCCACCGCTGTTCCAAGACCGGTCGCGCCGCCGCCGATAACGATGAAATCCCAGGTTTTCGTGTCCCTGAGCGTGGCGACTAGTTTTTTGCGATCCATGGCTCGATCCTAAAAAATGAGAGCCGGGCGATCGATGGGACTGATTTCCAGCTCCGGTGGTACGCCGAAGTATTCGTTCATAAATCCGCCGATCTCACCCAGCGTCTGGTTAGAGAGGAGCTGCATCATTTCATCCATGGCCGGGCCGCTGATCATGAACGGCATGTATGTGAACAACATCTTGTTGCCGTCGCACTGGCAGTAGACCTGGTACTCGTCTAGCAGCCCGGCGGTGGTTCCTTTCACCAGACAGTTTGCCGTCCACTCCTTCGCTTCAAAGTTCTTCGCGTCAACCAGGCGTTGCCTGCGCTGCGCGAGATCGACGTTGGCGGCCATATAGGCGTCGATGCGCTGGCGCGAGAGCTCGGAAATGGTTTCCCGGTGCTTCTCCAGACACTCGAAACACATGGCGTATTCGAAAATGGTGTCGGTTGTCTGGAATTTGGGGTAATTTCTCACGGCCTTCTCGATGACATAGGGCGTGCCGGGGGTGAGCAGATAGCGGTCACAGACGAGGCATTTGTTGAACAGCAGGCCCGTGGCATCCGAGTGGAACTGTGGCGGGATGTCGGCAAATTCGTTCGTCAGAAACAGGTCAGGGATCTTCATTTCTTGGCACCATTCGTTGAGTACAGGAATCCTCGAGGGAGCGGCACAGCCTCACGCCTCTCCCTTTGCCCACCCTTTTGCCCGATCCAGTGCGGCGTGCCAGCGTTCCAGCATTCTCTCGGCATCGCCGCGTCCCATGTCCGGCTTGAAGTCGCAAGCCATCTGCCAGTGCGTCTGTAGCGTTTGTAAATCTTTCCAGAAACCGACCGCCAGCCCGGCAAAATAGGCCGCGCCCAGCGCCGTGGTTTCGGCCACCCGCGGCCGCACGACCGGAAGGCCGAGCAGGTCCGCCTGGAATTGCATCAGCAGATTGTTGGCAGTGGCCCCGCCATCGACGCGCAATTCGCGGATATCGATGTCTGCGTCGGCCCTCATCGCGGCCAGGACGTCGCTGGTTTGAAAAGCGATCCCTTCCAACGCTGCGCGGGCGATGTGCCCGGAGGTGGTGCCGCGGGTAATGCCGATCAGCGTGCCGCGGGCAAAAGCGTCCCAGTGCGGCGCGCCGAGCCCGACGAAAGCCGGCACCAGGTAAACGCCGCCATTGTCGTCAACGCTCATCGCCAGGGCTTCAACGTCCTGCGACGTTTCGATAAGGCCGAGGCCGTCTCGTAACCATTGCACCACGGCGCCGCCGATGAAAACGCTGCCTTCGAGCGCGTAGGACGTTCGGCCGTCGAGCTGCCAGGCGATGGTCGTCAACAGATTGTTTTGCGATACCACCGGCGTCTCCCCTGTGTTCAGAACCAGGAAACAGCCTGTGCCGTAGGTGTTTTTCAGCATCCCCGGCTCGGTGCACATCTGGCCGAAAAGCGCTGCCTGCTGGTCGCCGACTACGCCTGCTATCGGCACCGGTGCGCCCAGAAGCGCAGATTCGGTTTTCCCCAGGAGTTCGCTGCACGACCGCACCTCCGGCAGCAGATTCATCGGAACGCCGAACAACTCCAGCAGTTCCTCATCCCAGACGCAGCGGTGAATATCGAAGAGCATGGTGCGGCTGGCATTGGTGATGTCGGTTAAATGGGCTGCGCCGCCGGTCAGGTTCCACAGGAGCCAACTATCGACCGTGCCGAATGCCAGCTTACCCGCATCTGCTTTCTC
>CAZTNL010000494.1:0-1810 GCA_964614885.1 uncultured Calditrichaceae bacterium
GGGGGGGGGGGGGGGGGGCGGAGGAGGTAGGCCGTTCAGGGAACGGGCAGAGGTGGAGTGGCCAGCGCTGTTCGCGTCCATGCGCGCGACGGACTATCCCGGCGAAATGTGAAAATCGATTCGGCGCGCCGGCCTGCTGCGAGCGCCGGCAGAACCGTAATGAAAATGTAAATTCGAAACCCGCAGCATCAGCTTGGTCGTAGGCTACTCCAAACAACAGTCCATTTAACGCGAAGGAATAAAACCCGGATGTGATTCAACCGGGCAGCGCACGCAGACCGCCGGGACAAGAGCTTTTTCCGGCAGCGGCAGCCTCAGATGCCGGTCATCTGGACGACAATCGTCCGGTGGCGGGAACGGTTGTCGAAGTCGATAAGCACGATCTGCTGCCAGGTGCCGAGAATAAGCTCGCCGTTACGAAACGGAATCGAAAAAGACGGCCCAAGCAGGGCAGCCCGGACATGGGCGTAGCCATTTCCGTCGCCCCAGGCGGCATCGTGATGGTAGGTCGCGCCGATCGGCGCGACTTTGTCGAAGGCTTCCGGCAGATCCCGGAGCAACCCGGGTTCGTACTCGATGCTGGTGATGCCGGCCGTAGACCCGGCTACGAACACCAGGGCCTGGCCTTCGCGCAGCTCAGACCGGTTCAGCGCCGCGGCCACTTGCGGCGTCAAATCAACAATATCCGTGTGGCCCCGCGTGGACAGTTCGAAGGAATCGGTGATGATTCTCATGGCAGTCCTGAGACTAAGAAATAATGGTCGCACTCGGGCCAGGAGAACGGCTTTTGGTAACCCTCAAAAACCGAATCTCAACGCCCGGGGCTCCGGGTGCCGCGGCAAAATCCGCTCTAAAGATCGAACCCGCGGCCTTCCGGGTCGAAGCGCGTCATTCGCCAAAAGTCCTGAACGCGACCGCGAATCTCCTCGCTCGAGAGATTTTTCAATCGTTCGAGGCTGAACTTCTCGACACAAAAGGAGGCCATCACGCTGCCGGCCACCAGCGCCTGGCTGAGCCCAGCCACCGAGAGATCGTGCGAACGCGCCAGGCATCCCATGAATCCGCCTGC
The DNA here is from genome assembly GCA_964614885.1 of uncultured Calditrichaceae bacterium. Taxonomy (GTDB): domain Bacteria; phylum Zhuqueibacterota; class Zhuqueibacteria; order Oceanimicrobiales; family Oceanimicrobiaceae; genus JAJDAG01. The sequence continues at coordinate 1,070 of CAZTNL010000494.1, forward strand.
GAACGTGTCTCCGGCGCCTGTCGGATCCGACAGTGATGCCAGTGGGTAAGCAGGGGCGGCAAAAAAAGTCAGGTCCGCGAAGACCATGAGCGCGCCATGCTCACCCTTCTTGATGATCAATGTCTCCGGCCCCATCGCCTGAACCGCACGCGCCGCCTGCACGAGATTCGATTCCCCGGCCAGTTGCTTCGCCTCCGAGTCGTTGATGACCAGCACATCCACCCGCTTCAGAACTTCCCGCAAAGCCGGCAGACTGCCCTCGATCCAATAATTCATAGTGTCGAGCGCCACAAGTTTCGGCGCCGTCACCTGCTCCAGCACGTCCAGCTGCAACTCCGGGGCGATATTGGCAAGGAAGATGTAGTCGCTGCTCTTGTATGCTTCGGGAATGCTCGGGCTGAATGTTTCGAAGACGTTCAAATGCGTAAATTTTGTCTCACGCTCGTTCATATCGTCAAGATAGACGCCGCCCCAGCGGAAGGTCTTGCCCGGCTTGGTCTCCAAACCGCGAAGGTCAACCTGGCGCGACTCGAGGAACCGAACCTGCTCCATCTCGAAATCTTCACCGACAACCCCAACCAGATTGACGGGTGCAAAATAGGACGCGGCGGCACTAAAATAGATAGCCGCTCCGCCAAGCGCGTCTTCAGCAGATCCGAAGGGTGTTTCCACCGTGTCAAGTGCCACAGAACCCACTACGAGAATGCTCATTTGAAATCCCCTGTTGACTCGTTCAAAGTT
>CAZTNL010000494.1:1910-3116 GCA_964614885.1 uncultured Calditrichaceae bacterium
CCCAGCAGCGACAAGGCCCGCGCCAGCACCATTCGCGTCGCCCGCACCAGCTGCAGCCGCGCCTGTGTCAATTCATTATCGTCGGTCACGACGTGATGCTTATGATAAAACCGGTGAAAAATGGCGGCCAGTTCCTGCAGGTAGGTCGGCACCCGGTGCGGCTCGAGATGTTCGGCCGCTTTGGAAACCGTCTGTGGGAATTCGAGAAACTTCTTGATGAGCGCCAGCTCCTCTTCCTCCTGCAAGCGCGAGAGCGGCGCCTGCCCGGACATCTCAACCCCTTTTTCCCGCGCGTGGCGAATGATGTTGCAAGTCCGGGCGTGGGCGTACTGCACATAGTAAACCGGGTTCTCGTCCGAAGTCTTTCTGGCCAAATCCAGGTCGAAATCGAGGGGACTTTGAGTGCGACGGGCGACAAAAAAGAACCGCGCCACGTCCACGCCCACCTCGGAAAGCAGCTCCTGCATCTCGATGGTGCGACCGGCGCGTTTCGACATCTTGACCGCCTCGCCATCCTCCAGCAGGTTGACCTGCTGCACGATCAGCACCTCGAAACTATCCTCCGGATAACCCAGAGCCACGAGCGCCGCCTTCATGCGGGCGATGTAGCCGTGGTGATCCGGCCCCCACAAATCGTACAACTTGACAAAATCGCGGTCGTATTTGTCGACGTGATAGGCGATATCGACGAGAAAGTAGGTCGGCTCGCCTTCTTTGGTCACCAGGACCCGATCCTTTTCATCGCCGAACTGCGAAGAGCGGAACCATTTGGCCCCGTCCTTCTCATAAACAAACCCCTTCTCTTCGAGCGTGGACAGGACTTCCAAATGCCCGTTGCTCGCGCGCAGATTTTCCTCGCTGAACCAGGTGTCGAAATGAACCCGATACGCTTCGAGCGCGGCCCGCTGCGCATCGAGCATCTTTTTCAGTGCCACATGGGATAGCGCCTGCCAGCGCTCAGCCTGGTCCATCGACGCGAACCGGTCCCCTTCGGTCTCTGCCAGCTCCCCGGCCAGCTCGGTGATGTAGTCGCCATGATAGCCATTCTCGGGAAATTCCTCGCCGCCGCCAAACAGCGCCATGTAGCGGGCGCTCACCGATTTGCCCAGCAACCTGATTTGACGGCCGGCGTCGTTGACGTAATACTCACGCTCAACCTCGAAGCCGACGGTGGCAAACAAATTTGCCAGCACGTCGCCGACCGCC
>CAZTNL010000495.1:0-3110 GCA_964614885.1 uncultured Calditrichaceae bacterium
AAACACGGCCTGCTGGTCGTCGAAGACGCGGCCCAGGCCGTTCTCGCCCGCATCGGCGAAAAGCATGTCGGCTCGTGGGGAGAGACCGCCGGTTTTAGCTTGCATCCGCTGAAGAACCTCAATGTCTGGGGCGACGGCGGCGTCATCGTGACGCGTTCCGCCGAGCATTACGAAAAGTTGCGCCTGTGGCGTAACCACGGCCTTTCCAGCCGGGACGAGGTCGCATTTTTCGGGCACAACAGCCGGTTCGACACCCTGCAGGCGATCGTTGCGAACCGGGTTATCGACGAAGTCGAAGAGATTACGGACAAGCGCATCGCCAACGCCCGGCGTTACGACGCGGCCTTTGCCGGGCTGGCCGGGTTCGTGACGCTGCCACCGCGGCCGGAAACCGTCAAGCAGGTGTACCATACTTACGTGATTCAGGCGCGGAACCGCGACGCTCTGATCCGCCATCTCGACGAAGCAGGCGTGCGGACGAAGATTCACTACCCGATCCCGCTGCATCTGCAAAAAGCAGCCGGGTACCTCGGCTACAAGCAGGGCGATTTCCCTGTTTGCGAACAACACTGCCGAACCATCCTGACCCTGCCCGTGCACCAATACCTGACCACCGCTGAGATCGACTACGTAGCGGAGCAGGTACGGAATTTTTACCTCAACTGAACAGCAAGGAGGCACACCCGTGGCTTATCTGGATTTCATCTCGCAAGTTCACAACAAGACAAAACGCGACTACGTGCAGCGCGTGGTCGAGCACGACAAGGCTGAGTGCGCAGAAGTAGCCATTCAGTATGGCAAGGACTATTGGGACGGCGATCGCAAGTACGGCTTCGGCGGTTACCATTACGATGGTCGCTGGCGCGCCGTGGCCGAATCGATTGTCAACCACTACGGCATCAAGCCCGGCGCAAAGATTCTGGACGTCGGCTGCGGAAAAGGGTTTCTGCTGTATGAGTTCACCCAGATCGTGCCGGACGTCGAGGTGACCGGTATCGACATTTCGCGCTACGCCCTGGAAAACGCGAAGGAAGAGGTCAAGCCGTATCTGCAGCTTGGCAATGCGGTCGAGCTTCCGTTTGAAAATGACCGTTTTGACTTCGTGGTTTCGATTACCACGCTGCATAATCTGTACAACTACGAGCTCTTCCGGGCGCTGCAGGAAGTCGAGCGCGTGGGCAGGGGCGACGCCTACATCGTCGTCGAGTCGTATCGCAACGAGCGCGAGAAAGCCAACCTGCTCTACTGGCAATTGACCTGCCGTTCTTTCTACACCCCGAAGGAATGGGAGTGGTTGTTCGCGCAGGCCGGTTATACCGGCGACTACGGCAGCATCTTTTTTGAGTAGACCCGGCGAAATGCGGGTGGTCGTCATCGGTGCCTCCGGGTTCATCGGGGGCGGCCTCGCCCGGCATTTGCAACAGGCCGGATATGAAGTCCGCGGTTTTTCTTCCCGCGACTGCGACCTTTTGTCGCCGCGCTGCGAAGATCACTTACGTGCTCTCGGGCAGTGCACGTTCGTTTTTTGCGCGGGTATTGGTCGTTCGGCTGCCGACGACTACGCGTCTTTACAGAAAAATCTTCAGATGGTGCACAATTTCTGTCGCGCGCTCGATCGACAGAATGCCGGAAGCGTTGTTTTTCTAAGTTCGGCCGATGTCTACGGGCTGCCGCCGGCCTCGCTGCCAATCGACGAGCACACATTGCCGCTGCCGACCAGCTACTACGGAGCCGGTAAGCTCGCGGCCGAATCGCTGTTGCGAATCTCCCTGGACTGTCCCGTAACTTTGTTGCGGTTGCCCGGGGTTTTCGGAGTGGGTGACGGGGGGAGCAGCGTGGTCGCGAGGCTTGCCCGGCAAGTCGCCGCAGGAGAAGTCGTCCTCTCTGCAGGTGGCGCCGTTAAACGCGATTTCCTCCCGCTGCATTTTTTGCTGCGCCTCATCGAAGCGTTCATAGAACGGCCCTATCACGGCGTCGTCAATGCTGCGACTGGTCGCAGCCTTTCCATCAGAGAAGTCGTCAATTTGCTGGCGGCGGAGTTGCACGCCCAATTTGTTGTCAGGGAAACAGCCGCCGATCGCGGTCGTTGTTTCGACCTTGTTTTTAATACTGAAAAAGTTCGTTCGCTGGCGCCACGGGTGGATGTGCCCAGCCTGAGGGAAAGCATTCGAGGTTACGCGCGGTCTGCCGTTGGGCAGCGCTTGCTCCCGGCCTGAGCCATAATTCGCGGCACTGATGCAGAACCCAAAGCCGTGCGCCACCCGTGAGGCCGATTTGGAGATGCGGCTCGTGCAATTTTTTCAACCTGTGTACGATAATTAAGGTGAGGGGAGTTTCTGGCAGAATCTTCTGCCAGGCGCAGCCAGCGACCTCTCGACAGAGGCGCCGTTTCAGGCAACAAAATTCGTCCGAAAAAATGGAGGCAGGCGGTGAGTGACCTGGGCAAATTTGTAATCCTGAGCCACCCTCGCAGCGGCAACCACTTTCTCGATGCCGTTCTTAGACAGCATTCTCGGGTTTTTCCTGCCGGAGAGATTTTTCATAGGACCTATAGCACTGGAAATGAACCCTGGTATGCGGCGAGGGTTCTTGGCGGTGAACGCGTCTCTTTGGCCAATCTTGACGTTTTTTTCGAGCGCGTCGCCCGGAAAGAGGGTGCTGACCGGGTGGGCATTCGCGTGTTTGACGCGCGCCAGCATAAACTGACGGACGATGAGGTGGCGGGGCTTTGTCTGCGTTCCGACATCAAGGTCATCATGTTAGCTCGCAGAAATCTCCTCAAAGCCTATCTCTCGCGCAAGCGGGCACGTCTGACCGGCGTCTGGGAAGTCCCGGTTCGTGCGCAGGCCGATGGCGCGCATTGCGTCGTGGTGGGCGAAAAGGACGACACGTTAGGCTGTGTCGACGTCGAAGAAGCTCAACGTTGGATTGAGCGAACGCGTGGTTTTCTCGACTATGTAAAAACCCGTCTTGAGACGGCGCAGAAGCCGTATCTGAAAATGTTCTACGAGGATCTATGCCTTGATGGACGAACACAAACGGCCAGGCTGATCGAGACCGTCTTCGACCATCTTGGAGTCCCGCCTTTGCCGACGTTCACCGTCAAGACC
>CAZTNL010000496.1:0-3109 GCA_964614885.1 uncultured Calditrichaceae bacterium
GATCACAATGGGAGCAGCGTCCAGTTCAAGGCTGCCGGTGTACGTACTTTTCAAAATCAATACGCCGCGCGGCCGAACCAACCGCATGGCGGTAGCAAAACCGGCCGCAGCCCCCGACGCCTCGACCACAATGTCGAAAGCGGACTCCCCGGCCCCGTCTTTGAGCTGGACGCCAATACCCCACGACTTTGCCAGTGCAAGTTTGCGTTCGTGCTTGCCGATGAGTGCGAGTTCACACCCTGTGAGTTTCAACGCCTGGCAGATGAGAAGTCCGAGCTTCCCGTCTCCGACCACAGCAACCCGATCTCCGGGCAGGATATGCTTTTGTTCCATTATTTCGAGCGCCGCGGCCAGCGGCTCGACGAAGGCAGCCGCCGTATCCGGCACATTGTCCGGCACAGCACGAAGGTTCTCCAGAGGCACGGCGACATATTCTGCGAACGCGCCGCTTTGCCGCAGAATACCCATCACTGTTCGATTGGGGCAATGGCGTCCCAGGCCGCGCCGGCACGCGTCGCAGTTTCCGCAGGCAAAATTTATTTCAGCGCAGACGCGCTTGCCTACCCAACCAGGTTGTGCCGCCTCCACGACGACACCGACGAATTCATGCCCGGGAATGCCCTCGAAGCCCATGTAACCTTTCACCAGCTCCAGGTCGGTGTTGCAAATGCCCGCTGTGCTGACCTTTACCAACGCGTTGGATTCACCGGCCTCCGGTGCCGGCACCGATTCAAGTGTAAGACGGTTCTTATGTAAGCAGAGCGCTTTCATCGGCGAGCTCCATAACCCTGAGGACAGGTCGGGTTCAAGATGTGCGAATTTGATGCAAACGGGGGAATATACGCAGGCGAGATGCAATCCTCAAGGCAAAAATATCGGCACCTCCCGTCTACTCGAACAGCTTCAGGTATTCCCCGTACCCTTCCTTCTCCAAAGCCTCCTTCGGGATGAAACGCAAAGACGCCGAATTGATGCAGTAACGCAGACCCGTCGGGGCAGGCCCGTCGTTGAAAACATGACCTAAATGCGAGTCGCCGTGTTTGCTGCGCAATTCTGTTCTGGGCACAAACAACTTCCTGTCCACTTTATTGACAACATTGTTTGGCTCCAGCGGTTTGGTGAAACTTGGCCAGCCTGTCCCGGACTTGAATTTGTCTGTCGAGCTGAACAACGGTTCGCCGGAGATGATGTCGACATAAATACCCGCTTTCTTGCTGTCCCAGTATTCATTGCGAAATGGGCGTTCGGTTCCATCTTCCCGGGTCACGCGGTACTGCAACGCGGTCAGCTTTTGTCGCAGCACCTCGTCGGATGGCTTCGTGTATTTACTGGCCGAACCGTGCCTGTCCCCCCAGATCTTCTTGATGAACTGGTCGCGCCCGGAACCCGAACGGTAGCGCTTGTAATGCGCCGGGTTCTTCTTGTAGTAATCCTGATGATATTCTTCGGCCGGGTAAAAAGTACCTGCCGAACGGATCGGCGTCACGATAGGTTTCTTGAAGATGCCGGATTCGGCGAGCTCTTTCCTGGACCTCTCCGCCTCTTTCCTCTGCTTTTCGTTATGGTAGAAGACAGCAGAAGTGTACTGGCTGCCGCGGTCCACAAATGAGCCACCGGCATCTGTGGGATCGAATTGCCGCCAATAGACGTGCAGAAGCTCGCGGTAAGAGATTTTTTCCGGGTCGTAGGTGATCTGGACGGCTTCCAGGTGGCCCGTGCGTCCGGATGAAACCTGCCGGTAAGTGGGATGCTTCACGTGACCGCCGGTGTAGCCTGAGATCACCGAATGTACGCCCTCGAGGTGCTCAAACGGGTGCTCCATGCACCAGAAACAACCGCCGGCGAAGGTGGCTTTTTCAAGTTGAGGGGTTTCCTCGCTGTAAGCCTGCGTCACCGCAACAACCGCAACAAAGACGAGTAGAATGGAGATGTATTTCATAATCCTGCCTCTTCTATTTATCTGTAAAAAATTCCGAAAGAATAGGTTGGTGCGCCAATGGTATTCTCAATAAAAGTAGCGCTATCAACTCCGAGAATAAATCCAATTGAGTTGTTGATTAAATAGTTGATCTCGGCGCCATAGGACAGATAACTCTGATCGTTGGCGGTCGATGTAGCCACGCCCGCCACAACCATGTCGCTTCCGTTCTTTATCGATCTAATGCCGCGTATTTTGAAATCGAACAGCCATTTGGCGCCAAATGTGTAGCCAACCTCAGCATCATAGTGAAATTCATCGGAATATCCCTGAGTGCGATTATTGAATCCCACGTCTACGGAGAAATAAGCAGGTTTTGGATAGAAAGAATGACCGAATCCCAGGCGAAACAATTGGTTGAATTCGCCGTCGCCGGTGAGCAGGCCGTTGGGGTGGCTGTCGTCTCCAAGAGGAAGTCCGAGCAAAATCTCAGCGCTGACGACGGAATTGCCGATGCCGAACAGGCCCACGCGAAACCCAACGTCGGAGTCAGCGAATCCGCTATTGGTCAGCTCATTCCCGGAAGACGCGATTTCACGTTCCGTGGTAAGCCTTTTGTAAAATGGCGCCGAGGCAAGCAGGGTAAGACGGTCTGTGATCCCATACTCGCCGTAAAAACTCGTTGTGAAATCCGTAAAAGTCGGCACCCGCATCTTATTTCCCGACCGGTCGTAGAACATATCTGCTTGCGTCACTCTGAATCCGATCTTGTAGTAGCCTTCCCCGCGCTTTTGCGGCCAGGCACCGGCAAGAGCAACGCTATTGGAAAAGCAGGAACAGATGATTACCGTTAAACATAACACAATTTTCTTCATTGCTCTTCCCGGTCCGTTTCGTCCATTTTGACCAAAATAAAAATGCTGACGCGCTTATTTGAATAAACAGCTCTCACATCACAAAAGTGTCACGGGCTCATCAAATATTCGTGAAGATTTCCTGCCCGGCTGGCCGCCCGAAAGGCAGACTCCATGGTGTAAACGCGAGGTACGACATCATTGTGGGTGACAGGCATGGCTGCCAAAGCGGTCGAGAGATTGGTAGCCGACCGAATACTCTCCCGGCTCCGAACGCTATCCGGCTCACACGCTTCAACGAAAACCCACAGAAGCGAACTCATGAATCAGAGTAACC
>CAZTNL010000497.1:0-3101 GCA_964614885.1 uncultured Calditrichaceae bacterium
AGGATGAGCAGAAAAAAGCAGAGAAGGGCAACCGAATTGTCATGAGCCGGCGTGAGTTCCTCAACGCGGTCGGTACCAGTGCCCTGGTCGTCAGTGGGGCCGGCGCCGCCGGCGTTTCCTGGGACTATCTTTCGCCCAACGTCCTCTTTGAACCGCCACTGAAATTCAAGGCAGGCAAACCGGAAGACTTTACGCCTGGAACGGTTACGCTGGATCAGGATAAAAAGGTTTTCATCGTTCGCGACGAGCAAGGGTATTTCGTTTGTTTGTCCGCGGTTTGTACACATTTGGGCTGCCTGACGTTCTGGAAAAGCGATGAGAAGTTGATCGCCTGTCCTTGCCATGGCAGTCGTTTTTCAAATCACGGAGATGTGGCCAAGGGCCCGGCGCAGCGGCCTTTGCCGCGTTTTATGATCGCTATGAACGACCGCGGTGAGTTGGTTGTGGACAAGGGCGAGCTTGTCAGCGAAGACTATAAACTGAAGGTGTGAGCATGATCACTGATCTTTTGGAGAGAGTCAGGCAGTCAGCCTTCTGGAAATCCGTATTCAGAACCGGCGTTCCGGAGTCGAATGTGGACAAGTCGCTGCTCATTTACAACAACTTCTTTTTCCATATTTTTCCGGTGAAGGTGAGCAAAAAGGCGCTGAAGTTCTCGGCGACCATGTATCTGGGCGTGGCAGCCTTTGCATTGTTCGTGAGTCTGGTAGTGACCGGCATTTACTTGATGCTCTACTACCATCCTTCCGTGCCTCAAGCCTACCGCGATATGAAAGACCTGCAGTTCGTGGTAGCCAACGGGCGGTTTATTCGCAACATGCACCGCTGGGCGGCACATGCGATGGTGGCCGTCGTCTTCCTGCACTTGCTGCGGGTGTTTTACGCGGGCGCCTACCGGCCGCCGAAGCAATTCAATTGGGTCATCGGTGTCGTGCTCTTCATTCTGACCCTGTTCCTCAGCTATACAGGTTATCTGCTGCCGTGGGATCAACTGGCACTGTGGGGGATTTCAGTCGGCACCAACATGCTAGGGTATGCGCCACTCATTGGGCACAAATTTCGATTTCTGCTGCTTGGGGGCAACATCGTCGGCGCCAACGCGCTCTTGCGGTTTTACGTGTTGCACGTGTTTTTTCTGCCACTGTTTGCGACCGTGCTGATGGGTATCCATTTCTGGCGCGTGCGCAAGGATGGTGGCATTACACCCCTGATCAGTTCGGAGAAGGAGGAGGAGAATGATGGCCACTAAAAAAGACTTTCAGTTGGAGGAAGTGGTCGAACCACTCGAGGTCCCGAAGCGACTCGCTTTCATCAAAAAGGACAGCAGCGCCGCGGTAAAGCAGATTTCCGAGGATACAGTCATGGCGTACCCGGATCTGCTGCTGCGCATCCTTATCGGTTTCGAACTGCTGCTCGTGATTCTTGCGGTCGTCTCCCTGCTGGCGGACGCTCCGCTGGAAGAGCTCGCTAACCCGGCGCACACGCCGAACCCGGCGAAAGCGCCGTGGTATTTTCTTGGACTGCAGGAACTGCTGCATCTGTTTCCGCCTTTGGTTGCCGGCATCGTGATCCCGACGATGGTTGTGATTGCGTTGATCGTGATTCCATACTTTGATATCAATATCAAACGCGACGGGCTTTGGAAGGAGAACGCGCAGGTGACCCTCATGCGGCTGAGCGCAGTAACATTGGTGTTCATTGTAGGCATGGTGGCTGTCGACGCGTTTGCCATTGCCGTACCCACTTTGTTCATTTACGGCCTGATGTTTATGACCTACGTGAGCAAGAAGGAGACAGGGTTCATCGGATGGCTGCGTAACAAATCACTGGCAGAGTGGATCATGAGTTGGTTTGTAGTCGTCGCGGTTATCCTCACCCTCATCGGAACCTTGTTTCGTGGCCCGGGCTGGGAGTGGAACTGGCCTTGGAACGGAATCTATTAGGGACCTAACTCGGACGATCTAAGGCAATGAGAAATCTAAACAGAGTTTACGCCTTTGCAAGCCTGTTGTTCCTGGCCGTGCTGGCCATCTCGCCGGCGAAGGATTATTTTTCTGAGTGGCGCGGATTCCAGAACGCCTACAACGACCTCCTGGGCGACCAGCCACGGCGAATAAAACCTGTCGAGGTCGGGATAAAGCAGATCTGGAACTCCGAACTCGACCGGGTCGACCGCTGCACATCCTGCCATCTGGGAGTGGACCAGCCGGGCCTGGTTGGCGCCAAGACTCCGTTCCGGCAGCATCCACGCGTTTACCACGACATAGACGAGTTCGGGGGTACTGTCTGTCACGATGGGCAGGGACTCGCGACCAACGCGGCCAAGGCGCACGACGGCAGGCCGTTCTGGGAAGAGCCTTTGCTTCCAAGAGAAAATATTGAAGCGGCCTGCGGGAAATGCCACAAACAGGAAAACGTCCCTCAGGCGCCCGTTCTCAGCCGTGGACGACGCCTCATTCGCGAATTCAACTGCGCCGCATGCCACAAGCTTGGCGGCCTGCAGCCCGGTTACGCGCCCTCGCTGGACGGCATCGGTTCGAAAACGTCGCGCTCGTGGCTTGTCCGCTGGCTGAAGGATCCTAAGGCGTTTCGACCGGACACCAAAATGCCGGATTTCAAACTCAGCGACGAGGAAGTCTCGCTCCTGGCCGATTTCCTTATGAGTTTCACGGAATTTCCCGGGAAAACACAACTCGAAGCCATTCCACCACAGCTGCGTGATGAGTACCCGCCCGAAGACTGGGTGGAGGCCGGCAAAACCATCTTCCGGACCGCACGTTGTATCAGCTGTCACAAGGTTGAAGGAAAGGGGGGACCACTTGCTCCCGACCTGACGAAGATTGCGAGCAAGGCGTCTCGGGAATGGCTCTACACCTACATTCGTCATCCCAAACAACTGCAGCCAGGTGTGGAAATGTCGGAGTACGGATTCACGCCCCTGCAGGCGCAACAGGTGACCGCCTACATGGCGAACGAGTTCATCGATTGGGATGCACCCGAGGAGGACGCTTCCGCAAAACATACTCCGGATCCGGCATTCTACAAAAAAGGCCTGAAGATTTTCAACCACTACAATTGCGGGGGATGCCACAAACTTTCCG
>CAZTNL010000498.1:0-3100 GCA_964614885.1 uncultured Calditrichaceae bacterium
AGCAGCTTATCAAAAGGGCAATTACCGGCAGCTGGCTTTTCAACGCCGTCCTGCGATCGGCAAAGAGGGCGTTTGCGTGCCGGTGGGAAATCGAGATCCCAAAGATATGACCGATGACGACCAACCCGACCTGCACGTACCAGATGGTCTCCAATCCGAGTATGGGTTCAGGCCTCAAAAGTGCCGTGCCGAAGAGATTCCAGCCGTAACCGAAAGGGTCGGAAACGAGCGCCAGCAGCTTTTGGCTCTCCATGAAAAAATGCTCGACGTTGTGCGCTATGTGGTAAAACAGGGCGATGGGAATCAAGCCATAGGCGTAGCGCACGAAGAGATTGCCCAGGTCGCCGGCGCCGGATAGAAAGCCCGAGAGCGCGACGAACCCCCTGTAAAGAAGCAACGGCACGACGAGGCTGGCGCTCATTCCGATACTGAAAGCCGAGGCTTCGGTGACTGACATCCTGACTTGAACCTGGTGGATAATGTATTTCCAGCTTGGGGTCATGGTCAGGCCGTGAAAGGCGGTGAGCGCGAACAGGATCAGAGCGAGGTATGCTTCGTCGCGCCGCGGCTTTGAGACCTGCTTCAGGTCTGTTGCAAACGGTCTCAGGTTGAAAGCGACATTGTCTTTTTTGCAGGTCCTGAAACACTCTGCGCACATGGTGCAGTAGGTGTTGCTTTTCATCGTTTTCAGGTACTGTCCGGTCGGGCACGGGTAACCGCTGCCGTTTCCCTTGAGGCAGTCGGCAGTTTTGCAGGTCCGGCAAATGTCCAGGTCCCTGGCACGTATCTCCACCGGTGCGAACATGGCGTAGAGGCCGCTAACCCTGCCGATCAGGCAGCCGTAGCGGCAAAAAGACTTTTTTTCAAACAGGAGGGCGGGAACGAAGACAAGCCCGAACATCAGCAGGCCCAAAGTTGCCGTAGCCTGCGGGCTGAGCGTCACATGGTAACCCAACTCCAGCCAGGTCAGGAAAACGAACAAGACCGTCGCAAGGTAGATGTTTTTCAACCACCGCGGCCAGCGCCAGCCGAGATTGATGCTGTCTTGTCTTACCTTGAGAAACGTGAATCGCGTGAGCCAGTTGGACATCGCATCCCACGGGCAGGCGTAGCACCACAGCTTGCCAAAGAACAGAATCAAGAAGATCAGGCCGATCCACCAGAAATTCCATGTCAGAGTCGGGGCGATGTTTCTGCCCGGGAGCTGGCTGCCGTAGAATCCGGCAAAAATGACGATTAGAAAGGAGACCACGACAAAAAGTTGGATGGCTGTCTGCAGGCGCCTGGAATGGAAAAAGCACCTCACGGGGCGAAATTTTGTCAATTCAAATTTTCGGCCGGCATCGTGCCCGCCCTGACGTCTGAACACCTCGAGCAAGAGGAGAGACACCAGCATTACGGTGACGATGGACGAATAGTAAAGCCAGCCCGGTATACCAGCCATCTGGCCATTCGCCATTTCAGCCATCATTGTTCTCCAGCGTGCATCGCCGTGGCGATGCGATTCGGTAAGACCTGGATGGCTTTTCCGGGCGCCGGGCAGTAATACTCGCAGATGCCGCAGCCCACGCACTGATCGGCAACAATCCGCGGCTTTCCATCCTCCAGCAAAATCGCAGTTTCCTTTACCGGACACCTATCGTAGCAGTAATCGCAGCCGGGCATCTGTCCGTTGTGCGCGAGACATTTGTTGAGCGCGATATGTGCTGTTCCAATCTGTACCTGCCCTCCCGCCACCAGGGCGCCCTCCGGGCACTCCCGGATACACGGCATATCTTCGCAAAGGTAACATGGCGTCTCTGCCGGGGTGAGAATCGGAGTGTCCACGGCCGGGCCATATTTCGCGGGTGCTCTGGAAATTGCGTCGTGAGGACAAGCCTCGGCGCAAAGGTCGCAGCGGGTACACGTAGCCAGAAAGCGCATCTCGTCAAGGGCTCCCGGCGGGCGCAACAGGGGAACGAAAAGTTTTTCGGCCCCACTTTCCACGCGCGCGTCGACGAATTCAGCTGTCGTGCGCAGGATCGACTTGACGGCTGTTCGCAGGAATTCCGAGCGCGTCATACTGCCGTTGGTATTCATGACTGGTCCGTTTGCAAGTGTCCGCCTGAGGCTGAATAAACCTCGGATGGGCGTGCCCGCAGTTGTCTTTTCTTGGTCAGTCCCACACCGACGAAGACGACAAAGAATACGGCGCCGAAGATCAGCGGGACTATGCTGAAATTGGTCTGGCCGATTACGATGGGGAAGGGAATCTTCTCGAAAAAGCCGGGCCTTGGTTCGAACGTAACACTGACATAGTACTTTTCCGCCTCACCGAAGTCGTAGCTCATCTTGAATTCGTTGTAATCGGCTGCCACGCTTCGCGGCTCCACCACAAGATCTTCACCGCCGAGAAATGTCTCTTTGCTGACGGACATTTCGATGTCTTTTGTGAGGACCTCGCCGGTAAGCTTGTGCTTGATGTAGGCCTTGATGCGGACGGTTTGTCCGGGAAGCGGGTTGCCGGGATAAATGGAAAAAGTAACCGAATATCCTTCGGCATCGGCTTCGGTGACCATGGTCGGGATCTGAGGGTAATCTTTCGTGTACAAATAATGCGGCAGACCAAGTTGATGGTGCGCCAGCGCGGGCTGGGCCAACATGAGCGACAGCCACGCGACCTCGAGACAAAATGTGATGAGTCTATTCATATTGAACTCCAATCATTTGCTGCCGGCCGCTAAGCCGGCAGCACGCGAATCGCTTTCGCCTTTTGCAGGCAAATCTCCTCACACAGGCCACACCCAACACATTTTTCCTTCACGACCTTCGGGTAACGTTGTGCCTGCAGCTCGATTGCGTTGAGCGGGCAAATGGTATAACAGGCGCCGCAGCCCCCCTGGTTGATATATGGCAGACACAGGTTTTCCTCGATAACAGCGGTTCCCATGCGCACGTCTTCAGCTCGGTCAACCGGCATCAGGGCGCCGGTCGGACAGACCGTTGTACACTCCAGACAGAGGTCGCATGCAGCCTCCGCGGCCACGATATAAGGCGTGTGCACGGCCAATTTGCCTTCGAACGTTTCGTCAAAGAAGCGGATCGCATTCCGGTCGCAGAC
>CAZTNL010000499.1:0-3098 GCA_964614885.1 uncultured Calditrichaceae bacterium
TCGAAAAGACAATCGAGTTGCTGGACCATGGGCCGCACTGTGTGTACCGGCATCCAAAGGAATAGTCAACTGGCGCCGCGCAGAGGCTCAACTAGCGACCAGCGCCTGACGAGTCAGCTCTACTTTGAGCCGGAATTCTGCCATTCAACTGAGATGACTGAAGAACAGTCATCCTTAACCAACCGGAAGGAGTTTCCAATGTACCGTTACGTGAATATCATCTCGCTGCTCGTATTTGGCTTGTTTGTGGTCAATATTTCCACGGCCGGAGATCTGGAGGATGTCAAGAAAGCCACCATCGCGCATATTGCGGCCCAGAATGCCGGCGATGCAAAAACGCATATCGACGGTCATACGGCATATCACACGTTCTTTGGGCCCGGAGGTGGACTCCTGGACGTTACACAAACGCGCGAGGAGCAGATCAGAGCACTGCAAACCACGCTTGACGCCGGCGTCAAGTTTAACCTAAAGATAGCGCACCTCGAAGCCAAGGTGTATGGCAATGCTGCGGTTGTCACCGGGTATGTTGTGGGCACAGTAACAAGCCCCGACGGCAGCATCCAGCAGTCACGGGGGCGCCGTTCGGCCGTGCTCATAAAGCAGGGCAACGAATGGAAAGAAGTTCACGCGCACATTTCGCCCGTACGGGGAGCCGGAAACTGACGCACGGCTTTGAATAACCGCCAGTGCGTCGACGAAATTCTTCAAGTTGTCAACCATTCAACGATTCCGACTTCTCGCGGATGTCGCGCGGCTATGTAAAATAAACTGAGTTAAACAGATCAAAATGAGCCAGATCTGAGAATGGTATGACACGACGACTGCTTGCGATTGTGTTTTCAATCCTGGACCCCAGCCTGACCGCCGACGCACAGGAGATGATTACCGACAGGCCCGATTTCACTGAGAGCGCTGTCGTGATTCCCGCCAACATGGTGCAAATCGAAAGCGGCGCGGAATACGCGGATCTCAGATCCCGAGAAGAATTCTCGTACCCGAATGCTCTGGCCCGTATAGGAATCGGTTACAATCTGGAAATCCGTTTTGGCTTCTCCGGCTGGATACACCTCACCGAAAATGCCGAATCAGAGAACCACTTCAACGACCTGCTTCTCGAAGCTAAATACCAGATTACCAACGCCCATGCATCTGTGCCGATGGCCATTCTTCTGGTATCCACTCTCCCTACCGGAGACAGCGAAGTCTCGGTCGGCAGAGCTGAGCTGGGCGTCATATTTGCCATCTCACACGAGCTCGACGACCGGCTGGGACTGGCCGTCAATCTCGGGGCGGTCTCAGTCGACGACGGGGAGGGACGGGAACTCCTGGCCCTGGCCTCTCTGGCGCTGGGAGTTGGACTGAGCGACCATCTGGGGGCTTTTGTGGAGGGATTCGCCGAGATGCCGCAAGGCGAGCCCTGGCAACCGGTTCTCGACGGCGGGCTGACCTTTCTGGTCATGCACGAGGCGCAGCTCGATTTGTATCTCGGAAAGGGCCTAAATGCCCGCGCCGGTGATTGGCGCGTCGGCGCGGGTGTGTCTTTCCGATTCGGTTACTGATATGAACATGCTAATTACAGAAGGGGCGTCGGTATCGTACCCACTGGGCAAGAACCCATAAATGAAAAAGATACAGACAGGGAAAAACCGGATGGCTGTTCTAACGTCCGTGCTCTTTCGTTGGAGGGTCAATGAAACTTCGTCCGATTCACGCTGAACCAAAACAATATATTGGAGGTTCAAGATGAAAACGATCCAACGCCTCTTGCTGCTCCTTCTGAGCACGTTTCCGAGTGTCGGCCTCGGCCAAAATATCATCCCGAACGGAGGATTTGAAAACGACTTCGCGAGCTGGGTCCCCGTGGACAATGTCAGCATTTCCACGTCGGTGGTGCGCTCCGGCTCAAAGTCCTTGATGGCATCTGATACAACGGCCACCCAGTTTAGTTATGCCTACCAGCAACTCAGCCTGGATTATGGTACAAACGAAATAACTTTCTGGGTCAATCCGGCCAGCAGCTCGTATTTCAGCGCCTTCGAGCTCATCGCCAACTGGCAATCCGGGACGGCCATCTTTATTACGAGAGTGCTGCTTCGGGACAATGCTTTGTCGCTTACCGCCGTGGACACCAGCACGACCATTCCGAATATTCTCGCGCAAAACACCTGGAACAAAATCACCATTTTCGTCAGGAAATCGAGCCTCACGCAAGACTTCTTCATCAACGATAGCCTGGTCAGCTCCCTGACCTCCTCATCCTTCCCAACAATAGAGCATCTTTTGGTGGGAGATTTAAGCGGCTCCGGCATGTTTGGGACTGTGTATTTTGATGATATATCGATAACCGATTCGACGACTACGGCTATCTCGGACAAGCGAGAGACTGTCCCCGGCGTCTTCGTCCTGCGGCAGAATTTCCCCAACCCGTTCAATCCTACAACCCAGATTTCTTATTCGCTCTCCCGGGCGGCCGACGTTGAATTGACGATTATCAATCTGCAGGGGCAAAGGGTCAAGGCGCTGGTGCATGAATTTCAAACCGCGGGACTGCAATCGGCTACCTGGGACGGCGTAAACGACCACGGCGTTGCGGTCACTTCGGGAGTGTATCTGTTTCAGTTGACGGCCGGTTCCCTGCGCGAAACGAAAAAGATGATCCTGCTATGGATAGCTTAACGATGAAAGCGATAATCGATAAGGCGTCGAAAATTATTAGGGAGGCTGGCAAAAGTACTCTCGGCCTGGCGGCAGAAGTTGTCTTGCTGCTGTCGGTTGTTGCCCTTGTGTTTTTCTCGCATGACACGATGATGGTGAAGGTAATTTCATTTCTCGCCCTTCTGACGGGACTTACATTTTTCGCCTTCGCCATCGCCCGAATATACTCAAATAGCAGTCGAACGCAGGCGAGTAGCGGCAACGACACTTCTGTACCAGATACTTCCGCGGTGAACAGGAACGCCCATCAGGCCGCTGCGATATGCTTTCGCCATCGGGGTAAGAATCTTGAGTTCCTTCTCATTTTCAACGACAAGGGAACAAGACGTATTTTTCCTAAAGGAAGTATGAAGGAAGACGAAGCCCTTTGGGCAGCAGCA
>CAZTNL010000500.1:0-3076 GCA_964614885.1 uncultured Calditrichaceae bacterium
CGACGACGATTTTCTGGTAGTGGGCGAGATCCCTCGGCGTAAGCACGCGGCCGGGACGCGGATTTTTGCCGCCTTTGGCCTGGCGGTCTTTCAGCCACTTCTCGCATACCTGGTAGCCGCCGATGTGGAAGTTCCACACCTCCTCGATTTGGTTCGGAACCCACCACTGTGGTGATGAAGTTCTCGAGTTTAGGCGAATCCATGAGGTGGAGCGTGGAGCATCACCAGATCGCGGATCTTTATCCCCGAAGAAAGGCATCTCGCCGAAGAATTTTTGGCAGCGCTCACCCGGCACACGTGACCTTCTACACTCCAAACTGTCTCAGATGATGGTCCAGATGCTTGAAGACCGCCCAGCCTTTCTCTTCCGGCGTCATCTTGCCCAAGAGAGGATGAGTTGGTTGGGAAGCGGGGCTTTTCGCGGCATCCGCGAATTTCTCCAGCGCTGCGAGCAGCCGCTTTTTTTCCGCTTCGAAGTCACATTCCGAGGTTTTCAGGTACTGCCTGTGGGTCTTCATGCCTTTTGGGTAAGGCTTCTCACTCAGCACCATGCTGCGAATCATGCCGCGGAACAGCTTTACCAGCCAGGGCGTGTTCCGCAGCTCCTTGCCATTGCTCACTTCCTGAATCTCAGCGCAGTGGGCCAGCATTTGCGCCACAGTCATGCTGCCCCATTTCCGCCTGGATTCCGGCGTCAGTTTGTCGATTCGCGCAAGGCAGTCCTGATAGACCTGCGGCTCATACAGATTTTGCTTCATGAATTGCTCCTCCTCTCTATTGGTAAGCTCGTGCGATTCCCTCACCTCAGCTCCAGCGGGATGATCGGTCCATCGCCTTTTTTCTCGCCGAGCCGAATCGGTCGCGGCGGGCCTTTTTTCGGAATCGTGACTTCAACCCAAAGCGCGGCGTCTGCGGGACGCAACGATGGATCCTGGATATTTTCCCGGATAAAAAAGGGCACGGGGCGTTGCAGAACGGCCAGGGTGTCTTCCCTCCGGTGGATGAAACGCAGGTGCAAATCGGCCGGGTCGAATCCGCGGTCCAGGGAGTCCGCTTCGGCGATGAGCCGCCCGTCTTCGATGCGTAAATGGACGGACTGCGGCGGCTGCCAGGCAGCGCCCGGCCGGGTTTCGCGCACGCCCCGCGGCTCGACCACAACCTGCAGGCTGACGTAGCGCCCCCGGACAGGCAGTTCCGGATCATAGGAAGCGGTCAGCGCCCAGACGCGCGGCCGGGTGGCCCGGTCGTAGAGCAACTTGGCGCCGAGCGAAGCGACCAGCCCCACGTGCACGGCGGTGACCACGAGACTCCTGGCCCAGGGTTTCATACTCGGCCTCCTTCCAGTTGCGCCACGAGGCGGCGGCGCGTTTTTTCCAGAAGCCAGCCGCCCAGGAGAAAGAGCAGCCCCAAGCCGATGAGACTCGCTGAGCGGCCGAGTTTGTCCATGACCGTGGAAAAATAAAAGGTCAGAACGGTCAGCGCGAAACCGGCTATGCCCAGGTTAATGCGCTCCTTGCGTGCTTCCCGCAGGCCCCAGGCGATCAATCCGATGGCGCCGATGGCGCAAAGGACGTATATTCCTAACTCATGCCATGCATGGCGCAAGGCGGTTTCGCCAGGTTTACTGCCCGTGGGATTCGTTGTGCCCAGCGCGACCACCCAAAGCGTTGCAACAATGTTCATCCAGGCGGCTTTGCGTCGCAGCGCCCAGGCGAGCGCCAACGGAAGGGCCAGGGCCGCAGCCCATCCCAGCGCGGCGTAGCTGCCCGGCAGCGCGGGCGGCCCTGCGGAAGTATTTGCCTCGGAGAAAATCACGAACATGGTCAGCGGAAACAACGCCAGCCCGCCGAGCCAGGCCAGCGCTTTTCGCAGCGCCGTTTTCTTTTCCGGAAGAAGCGCGGTCAGGTAGGTAAAAGCCAGAAGCAACAGGCCTTCGGAGAGAATTTTGACGCCGCCGCTCCAGCCGCGCGTGGCTTCCGTCCATTCGCCGCTGAGCCAGAAGGGCGTCAGCAGCGCCACGAGCGCGGCCTGCGGCCAGTCGCGCAAAAACGCCCAGGCAACCCAGGCGCCAAATGCCCAGAGCATCAGTCCGCCGGGCCAGTGTTCCTGCAAATGAAAGATCTGCGCCGCGAGAAATATTCCCGCGCCCAGACAGATCGTGCCGACCGCGTGCAGAGTGCTCGAAAGAGCCAGGAAACGACCGGCGGTGAAGCCGGCAGAGAGGTGGAAGAGCGCTACCAGCGCCAGGACAAGACCGAAACGTCCGCCTGGAGAAAGCGTGTCCCAGTGCGCCGCGACAAAAAGGAGCACGCCCGCACCCAAAAGCAACCCCCCAAGGCCGCTGGCCAGCAGCACCGGCCAGCGCATGCCCGTGGCGGTTTGCTGCTCGGACTCGAAGGCGCGGATGCGCGCGGCCGTTCTGGCATCGATCAGTCCGCCACGAAGCCAGCGCTCGAGGTAACTTTCCCAGCCGGAAGTCAAGTCAGACGCTTCCGTGGGGGTGAGGATGTAGGGAATTTGGGTAAGTCATGCTCGTTTGTCTATTTGCTTTATTAATCGTTTGTTTTGTCTGCTTTCATGTGTCTCTCCACCCCCGTCTCGACCTTCAGTCGAGCCACCCCCGCCAGCGGGGGATAGGTCCTGCGGTCTACGGACGCTCCCGGTAAGTCTGCTATGATTCTCATGCTCGCATTTTATCCCCCACTACCAGAATCGCGCACGGTTTTGTCCCCCGCTGGCGGGGGATCAAGGGGGTGGACTTCTATTTCGTCAATCGTGTGTTCAATTTGTGGAATCACGCCTTGCATATTGCTCAACACATCGTCATCCCAAAAGCGAAGCACCACAAACCCCGCCCTTTGAAGAGCCTGTGTTTTCCTTTTATCTTTTATCGCGGTTTCCGAGAGATCGTGCGTTATGCCGTCCACCTCGATGATCAGCTTCAGTTCCTTGCACATAAAATCGGCAATATAATTCAGCACCGGGCGTTGTCTGCGAAACTGGCGCTCTTTCATTTGTCGCGCGCGCAGCGCATATTTCCACAGGCAGGCTTCCGCCTTGGTCATTTCCTTTCTAA
>CAZTNL010000501.1:0-3075 GCA_964614885.1 uncultured Calditrichaceae bacterium
ACTGCGGCATCAAGGCCTACCGCCGGGAAGTTACCGACGCCATCAGCGTTTACGGCCAGTTGCACCGGTTCTTGCCCGTTCTGGCACAGTGGGAAGGGTTCAAAGTCGGCGAAGTAGTGGTCAAACACCACCCGCGCAAATACGGCAAAACGAAATTCGGCATCTCGCGCTTCACTGCCGGTTTTTTCGATCTGCTCACGGTCCTGTTCATCACCCATTACAAGAAACGGCCCCTGCACCTGTTCGGCTTTGCCGGGCTGATCTCCTTTCTCATCGGCGCGGGCATCAGCGCCTGGCTGGCCTTTGAGCGCATTTTCCGGCAAAAATACCTGTCCGACCGGCCGGTTCTCTTTCTCGGCATCCTGTTGATCATCGTCGGCGTGCAATTCGTTTCCATCGGCCTCCTCGGAGAAATGATCACCGACAGCCGCAAACGCAATGTAGATTACGCCGTCAGAAAAGTTCTCGACAAATCAGGGCCGGCAGCATGATCGTGCGCAGCAAAGCGCCCCTGCGCCTCGGGCTCGCGGGCGGCGGCACGGACGTATCGCCCTACAGCGATCGCTTCGGAGGTTTCGTGCTCAACGCAACGATCGACATGTACTCTTACTGTACCATCGAAACCACCGACGACCGCCGCATCGAATTCCACACCAGCGACAGAGAAGAGCATTTCGAATCGCCGGCAGTCGTCCAACTCGAAATCGACGGCGCGCTCGATTTGCACAAGGGCGTTTATAACCGTCTGGCGCGCGAATACAACGGTGGTAGGCCCCTGTCATTTCGCATGACAACCTATTCCGACGCCGTGCCCGGCTCCGGACTCGGCTCGTCCTCGACGATGGTGGTCACCATTCTCAAAGCCTTCGTGGAATGGCTCAACCTGCCGCTCGGCGAATACGATATCGCCAGCCTGGCCTATGAAATAGAGCGCAAAGATTTGGACCTCGCCGGCGGCAAACAGGACCAGTACGCGGCAACCTTCGGCGGCTTCAATTTCATGGAATTTTACGAGGATGATCGCGTCATCGTCAACCCGCTGCGCGTGAAAGATTGGATCGTGCACGAGCTTTGCGCCTCGATGCTGCTCTACTTCACCGGCGTCTCGCGGCAATCCGCGCGAATCATAAATGAGCAACGGCGCAACGTTACCCAGCAAAGGCACAAATCGATCGAGGCGATGCACCAGCTCAAGCAGGATGCCCTGACCATGAAAGAAGCGCTGCTCAAAGGCGACATGCCGACGTTTGCCCGGGTGCTGGGAAAATCGTGGGAAGCCAAAAAAGCCATGGCCGACACGATCACGAACAGCGAAATCGACGAAGTCTACCAGACCGCGCTTGCCGCCGGAGCGATCTCCGGCAAGATCACCGGCGCCGGCGGCGGCGGCTTCATGATGCTGTACGTCGAGCCGGCGCGCAAAATGGATGTCATCCGCGCGCTCCGCGCCTTTCCCGGAGAAGTGGTTAAATTTCAGTTCACCGATCAGGGAACCGTTGGATGGAGCATTCGCTAGACCGATTCATCAGTGACGAGATCCGGGCGTCGATTCAGGCAAAGCAGAGTCTGCTCAAAGACGAAACGCGGCTCAGGCAAATCCGCCAGATGGCGGAAAAACTGCTTACCACCTTTCGCAAGGGCGGCAAACTGCTGCTCGCCGGCAACGGCGGTTCCGCCGCCGACGCGCAGCACATCGCAGCGGAATTCGTGGGCCGCTACGGCCTCGACCGGCCGGCGCTGCCCGCCATCGCCCTGACCACGGACACGTCCATTTTAACCGCGGTTGCCAACGACCTGGGCTATGAAAACGTCTTCGCCCGGCAACTCGAATCGCTTGGCAAACGCGGAGATCTCTTCCTGGCGATATCCACCTCCGGCAACTCCGAAAATCTGCTGCGGGCTTTGAAACTCTGCGCTGAAAAGGGAATTGGCCGCATCGGGCTGACGGGCGCCGACGGCGGGCAAATGGCGCCCCTCTGCGACATCTGTCTGCGGGTGCCGGCCAAAGAAACGCCGCGCATCCAGGAAAGCCACATTCTCGTCGGTCATATTCTTTGCAGCCTGATCGAGCTGGCGCTTTACGGAGACGGAGCCTGAAGTGGAAGCGATCGTGCTTGCCGGCGGTCTTGGCACGCGCCTGCGCACAGTCACTGGCGACCTGCCCAAACCGCTGGCGCCGGTGAAGGGCAGGCCCTTCCTCGACTACGCGCTGAATCATCTGCGCCGCTACGGCGTGAGCCGGGTCGTTCTGGCGACCAGCTACCGCCACGAGATGTTTGCCGCGCGCTACGGACAATCATTCCTCGGTATGAAAATCGACTACTCAATCGAAGAAACCCCGCTGGGCACCGGCGGCGCCATCAGGCAGGCCATGCGCCAGACCACATCGAAGAGCGTGTTCGCGCTCAACGGCGACACCTTGTTCGAGCTGGACCTGGTCGCCTTGGCGCAATTGCACGCGCAAACGAATTCCGATCTTACGCTGGGCCTCAAAGCCATGCAAAATATCTCGCGCTACGGCACGGTCAACTTCTCCGGCGACAAAGTCGTTGGCTTCGAGGAAAAAAAGCGCGGGCAAAACGGAACCATCAATGGCGGCGTCTATCTCGTCCGCGCCGATCTGTTCAAAGCCTTCGACCTGCCGGCGACTTTTTCCTTTGAAGAAGATTTCCTGAAACCGCGCGTGGCCGAATTGAACGTGCGCTGTCTGCTTTCGCAAGCGTACTTTATCGACATCGGCGTGCCGGAGGATTACGAGCGCGCGCAAAAGGATCTGAAGTGGCATGGAAACCTCCCGGAGGGTTCGAACCCGGGAAATTGCTAACCTGAAAAATTTGTCGCTCGGGAAAGCCGCAAAAACTTTGGCCACGGATTCACGCGGATAAAAACGGTTGACAAGAAAAAGCAACTGAACTGACTAACTAAAATATGGGTGCTGATCCTGTTTTGGGCAAATAAGTAATTGAAAAAGGACTCCCGTCAGGTTATATTTAAGTCTTACTAAAATAGATACTTAAATAAACCATGAAAGGAGTCCTGAAATGAATATAAGCGAAATTTTTGAAATTGCAAACC
>CAZTNL010000502.1:0-3070 GCA_964614885.1 uncultured Calditrichaceae bacterium
GGCTTCGCTGATATCGGCCAACCGGATGCGCAGGCCGGCCTGGGTAAGCTTAGCGCCGGCATCGGACTTCATTTGCCCAAGCTGCGCATCGATTATGCTTATCTCGGTCATGAAGAGCTCGGCAATACGCACAGAATCTCTGCCAGGCTGACGTTGGAGGAACCGAAGTTTTTGCGCAAACATTAGCGACGAGCAACGCATCACCTTCAGTCTCCCCATGTTGAGCCGGCAGCCCAGGCCGTCGGCTGTCATCGCCCAAGCCGCCCAAAATTCTACAAAATTCGTTTGACAAGTTTAAAAATATATTGTATAATGTAAGTCACTCGAATATTGTAACTTAATGGTCATTTTTGAGAGAGATTTTCGAAGATTTTAAGCAGTATTACGCATACTTTATGGAGCGAGTGAGCAGGAATGATATCAAGCATGACGGGCTTCGGGAGGGCGGAAGTCAAAGAAAACGGGTTCATGGTCTGTACGGAAGTACGCTCGCTGAACCACCGCTTCCTCGACATTGAGATTCGTCTGCCGAGAAATCTACAAGCATGTGAGATGGACCTGCGCGAGATTATCAATCGCAATATGATGCGTGGCAGGGTGAGCGTCGCGGTCACGGTTTCCGGAAGCACCGGCGCCGCCGAAAATCTGAGTATCGACAAGCAGTTGGCCGGGACCTATTTGCGGCTCCTGGAGGATTTGCGGCAGGAACTGAAATTAGACAATAGTATCGAGTTGGCTCAATTGCTGAGTCTGCCGGACATCGTGGTTTTCGAGAGCAATGGCAGACCGGATCCCGCTTTGCTCGACGCGGTCAAGCGCTGCCTGCAGGGTGCGGTGGACGACCTCAAGACCATGCGCATCCGCGAGGGCGAAGAGATTTGTAAGGATATCGTCGAACGAATCAACGCAATCGATTCCCGGATCAGTGATATTCAGGCACGAGCGCAGGAAAGCTCGGCCGAAAACTTTGCGAAATTGCAGTCCCGGATTGCAGAGCTAACCAGCGGCAGCAATCTGGACGAGGCCCGACTGACGACGGAAGTCGCGCTATTGGCGGACAAGGCGGACGTGACCGAAGAGTGCATTCGGTTCAAGAGTCACAATACGTTGTTTGTCGAACTGCTGGAGAAGGCGTCGTCTGAGGGCAGGAAACTGAACTTTCTGCTGCAGGAAATGAACCGGGAAGCGAACACCATCGGCTCCAAAGCCAATGACGCCCAGATTGCCCATTGGGTCGTGCAGGTCAAGGAAGAGGTGGAGAAGCTCAGGGAACAGATTCAAAACATTGAGTAGCTGATGGCAAAGCGCGGGCTTATTGTGGTTATTTCAGCGCCATCGGGTGGGGGGAAAACGGCCATCCTGCGCAATGTGTTCGCTCGCGGCGACGAGAACTTTAGATATTCTGTGTCGGTGACGACACGCCCTCGCCGGCGGGGCGAGCTCGACGGACACGATTACTTCTTCCTGAGCCGTGAAGAGTTTCTGGCGCGGCGGGAGCGGGGTGAATTCGTCGAATGGGCGGAGGTGCACGGCTACTTCTATGCGACGCCAAAAGCACAACTCAGCGGCTGGTTGCAGCAAGGTTGTATCGTTTTTTGCGATCTCGACGTTGACGGCGGAATTTCGGTAAAAAAAGAATATGGTGATTCGGCGCTCCTTATTTTCGTCAAACCGCCCTCTTTCGAAAGCCTGATGCAGCGCCTGAAGTTGCGCAACACGGAAACGGATGAGGAAATCGCGAAAAGAATGCAGCGTTACCCGAAGGAAATGAGTAAGGCGGAATTTTATGACTACCAGGTTGTAAACGAGAATCTGGCTAATACGACCCAGGAGATTTTAGAACTCGTTCTGGGTGCTTACAAAGCAACTTAATCGGAGGTTTTTTCATGATCAACACCCTGTCTATCCGGGATATTGAAGCCCGCGCAGATAATATTTATGAGGCGGTCCTCGTTCTGGCTAAGCGTGCGCGCCAGATCAACAGCGACCAGAAGCAACAGCTGGCGCGCGACCGCGATTTCGAAGATGACTACGACCTGTACGGCGAGGACGAAGTGATCGTCGAGCCCGATTTCGATTATCCCGAGTTACCCAAGCCTTCAGAATTGGCGCTCGAGGAGTTCCTCGAAGACAAAGTTGAATTCGAATACCAGAAGGACGAAGAAGAAGAGCGTCCTTCTGAGTCATAGGGATTGATGCCGTGTCGCTTGCGGGAAAAAAGATCGCAGTCGGGGTGACGGGTGGTATCGCTGCGTACAAGTCCGCTTATCTGGTGCGCGAGCTGAGGAAAGCCGGGGCAGAGGTCCGGGTGGCGATGACGAAGTCGGCAACCGAATTTGTCACCGAATTGACCTTCGCGACTCTGTCGGAGAATCTGGTGGCAACCTCGCTTCTCACTGGGAACGAGAACCTTGGAACGGCCCACATCGACTTGGCGAGGTGGTGCGATTTGTTTGTTATCTGCCCCGCGACTGCCAATTTTCTGGCCAAAGCCGCGGCCGGTATTGCCGACGACTTCATCACTACGACTGTTCTGGCTACCGAGGCGAGGGTGGTCGCCTGCCCGGCCATGAACTCAGTGATGTGGGAGAAGGAGATCGTCCAGGAAAACCTGGCGAAAGTGCAAAAGCTCGGCTTTGAAATCGTCAGCCCGGAATGGGGGCAGCTCGCTACGACTTCGGAGGGCCAGGGTTGGGGGAGGCTGGCCTCCATTGAGACCATAATGGCGCGCATTAAGCATTTTCTTCTGAGCAGCGATGAGCTTAAAGGGTTGAAAGTGGTTGTTACCGCCGGCCCGACGCGCGAGGCCATCGACCCGGTTCGATTTCTTTCCAACTATTCGAGCGGTAAGATGGGCTTTGCGTTGGCAGAGGCTGCGGCCAGGAGGGGGGCCAGCGTCGTCCTTATCTCCGGCCCGAACAGCCTGCGCAAACTCGACAGTGTGACGTACGTCGAGATCGTTTCGGTTGCCGACCTCGAAAGGGCGCTTGACGTCGAATACAGTAACTGTGACGTACTGCTGATGTCGGCGGCGGTCTCGGATTATCGGCCGCTGAAGGCCATGAATCAC
>CAZTNL010000503.1:0-3061 GCA_964614885.1 uncultured Calditrichaceae bacterium
CGATGTAGCTGTGGCCGGTAATCCAGCCGGGATCGGCGGCGCACCACCAGCGGTCCTCGTCTTTCAGGTCGAAGACGTAGTGGAGCGTGGAGGCGGTGTAAACCGAGTACCCGCCGTGCGTGTGCAAAACTCCCTTCGGCCGGCCGGTCGTGCCCGATGTGTAGAGGATGAAAAGCATATCTTCCGCGTCCATGACTTCGGTCGCGCACTTTGGGCTGGCGTTCGGCAGCGCCATGAGATCGTGGTACCAGAAGTCGCGGTCGTTTTCCATGTAAACTTCCTGGCCCGTTCGCTTGACGGTCACGCACACTTCGATGGTCGCGGAGCGCTTGATCGCGTCGTTGGCGATTTTCTTCAGGTCCGTGATCTTTCCTCGCCGCCAACCGCCGTCGGCGGTGACCAGCACCCGGCTCTGCGCGTCCTGAATTCTCTCGGCCAGGGCTTCCACGCTGAAACCGCCGTAGACCACGCTGTGCGCGGCGCCGATCTTGGCGCAGGCCAGCATGGCAATCGCCAGCTCGGGAATCTGCGGCATATAGATGGTAACGATCTCGCCTTTTTTCACCCCCATGCTTTTCAGTACGTTGGCGAACTTCGAGACCTCCCGGTTCAAGGCGTGGTAGGAATAAGTGCGCACATCGCCGGGCTCTCCTTCCCAAATCAGCGCCAGCTTGTTCCTTCGCCAGGTCGTGAGGTGCCGGTCGATGGCGTTGTGGATGATGTTGATCTTTCCACCCGTAAACCACTTGAAAAATGGCTTCTTGCTGTCGTCCAGCACCTTGTCCCATTTCCTGAACCAGTCGAGTTTTTCCGCTTCGTCGGCCCAGAAACCTTCGCGGTCTTCTATCGAACGTTTGTACAAAGCGTCGTAGTCTTTCACGTTCGCGTTGTCGATAATCTCCTGACTCGGATGGTAGACGTGGTTTTGCTCCTCTTGATCTTGCTTGTTCGATCTGGCTGCCATGAAAAAGCCTCCTTAAACGTTAAAGATGAGGGGATTGCCATAATAATACAAGTCAGTGAACTAAATTGCAAATAATAAAATTGACTCTGTTTGGGTCAGTCGTTATCTTATTTCCGGTTTTTGACTAAAGTAGTGAGACCGATTTAAAGGAGATTCAGGCAATGAGTTACCGCATGGAAAAAGATACGCTTGGCGAAGTCCAGGTGGCCAGCGACCGCTACTGGGGCGCGCAAACGCAGCGCTCCAAGCAGAATTTCAAGATCGGCGGCCAGCGCATGCCGATCGAAGTGGTGCGCGCCTTCGCCGTCCTGAAGAAGGCGGCGGCCCGCACCAACGAAGACAGCGGCGTCCTGCCCAAAGAAAAGGCCGACGTCATCGCCCGGGTGTGTGACGAAATTCTCGCCGGCAAGCTCGACGACCATTTCCCGCTGGTGGTCTGGCAAACCGGCTCGGGCACGCAATCGAACATGAACGTCAACGAGGTCATTTCCAACCGCGCCATCGAAATCCTCGGCGGCGAGCTCGGCTCGAAAACACCGATTCACCCCAACGATGACGTCAACAAATCGCAGTCGTCCAACGACACCTTCCCGACGGCGATGCACATTGCCGCCTACAAGCTGATCACGGAAAACACCCTGCCGAAAATGCAGGCGTTGCAGTCGGAGCTGGCGGCAAAGTCGAAGGCGTTCATGAAAATCGTCAAAATCGGCCGCACCCATCTGATGGACGCAACGCCGCTGACCGTGGGCCAGGAATTTTCCGGCTACGCCTCGCAACTCGAGCACGCAATACGCGCCATCAAAAACACGCTGCCGCACCTGGCGGAACTGGCGCTGGGCGGCACCGCCGTCGGCACCGGCATCAACACGCCTCCGGGCTTCGCGAAAAACGTCGCGCAAAAAATCGCCGAATTCACCGGACTGCCGTTCGCTTCAGCCGAAAACAAGTTCGAGTCCTTAGCGGCGCACGACGCCGTGGTCGAGACTTCGGGCGCGCTCAAAACCGCGGCCGCCGGCCTGATGAAAATCGCCAGCGACATCCGTCTGCTCGCCTCCGGACCGCGCTGCGGTATCGGCGAGATCAACATTCCAGCCAACGAACCCGGCTCCTCGATCATGCCAGGAAAAGTCAACCCGACCCAGTGCGAAGCTATGACCATGGTCTGCGCGCAGGTGATGGGCAATGACGTGGCCATCAACATCGGCGGCATGAACGGCCACTTCGAGCTGAACGTGTTCAAGCCGGTGATGATCTTCAACCTGCTGATGTCGGCCCGGCTCATTGGCGACGCCTGCGAGTCGTTCAACAAGAACTGCGTCGCCGGAATCACACCGAACGAAGCCCGGATCAAAGAGAATCTCAACAACTCCCTGATGCTGGTGACGGCGCTGAACCCGTACATCGGTTACGACAAAGCGGCAAAGGCCGCGAAGAAAGCGCACGCCGAAGGCACGACGCTGAAGGAAGCCGTGGTGGGACTCGGATTTCTCAGCGCGGAGGAATTCGACAAATATGTCGATCCGTCGAAGATGGTGGGCGAGTTGTCGTAGAGAGCGTAGCACAACCTTGCGAAGGCTTGAAGCCTTCGCAAGGTTCCCGCTGAGCGTTGAAGTCTCTGGGCGGCGATTCAAGGCCAATCGGGATGAGGGGGAACGCATGATGCAACGAATCAAATCCTGTTTTTTTGTACTGATTCTGGCAAGCGCGCCGGCGTGGGTTTTCGCGCAAAGTCCGTTTCCCATTTCCACGGAACCCGTTCCGGCCCAATTCATCCAGCAGCAGCCTGTTCTTTTTAATGGCCCGCGCGGCGAGTTCATCGTGGCCTGGTTGGACTACCGCGAAGGGCTGGAAGCTTACTACGCGCAGCGCTTCGACTCAAACGGGCGTCCGGTTGGGCCCAATTTCCCGGTGGTGTCAAATGAGGCGATAGCCTTCGGCGCAAACGGCGATTTCGCTGTCTTCGGCCATCACATCTACTACAACCCACCGTTCGAATTTTCTCAGGGATTCCTGCAAATTTTCACCGCAAACGGCGCGGCAGCGGCGCCGGTAAAGGTCACCCAGTCCCACCTCCGCGCCCGTGAGCTACGTGCC